>NZ_JBZAYA010000026.1:0-38158 GCF_058244265.1 Arthrobacter sp. SE2
CCAACGCCGGCTCACATATAACGGGGTCGGGGCCAACCCTTGCTCACCCTCGAGCCGGACCGGACCCCAGCCCCGACCCGCCGTCAGCAGAAATGAGCCGGCGTCCCGCCAGGACCCGGTTATATGTGAGCGAGCGTCCGGTCAGGACCCCTTATTTGTGAGCGAGCGTCCCACCGAACCCGGCCATATGTGAGCGAGCGTCCGGGGTCGGGGAGTTCGCCCGCGGCGGAATTGACCCCCAAAAGCGCCCGAAATAGGGTGAATTTGGTCAAAAAAGCGCGGAAACACGCGGAATTTGCTGGCCGCGTCGTTCCAAGCTGGTAAGTTTTCGAACAGTGGCTCGCACGCATGCCGTGTGTGAGCTCCAAAATCGTAAAGTCCAGGAGGACACAAATGGCTAAGAACCGTAGCGAACTGGTTTCCGAGGTAGCTGGCAAGGCTGGCACCAGCCAGGCTGCAGTCAACTCCGTGCTCGATGCCCTGTTCGAAGTTTTCGAGACTTCCGTCGCCGCTGGCGAGAAGATCACCATTCCGGGCTGGCTTGCCATCGAGCGCACCGACCGCGCAGCCCGCACGGGCCGCAACCCGCAGACCGGCGAGACCATCCAGATCGCCGCTGGCCACAGCGTCAAGCTGACCGCCGGCTCCAAGCTGAAGGCAGCTGTCGCCAAGAAGTAAGACACTTCGGCGAACGCCTCGGAAGGCGGCAACCTGCGGGTTGCCGCCTTTCTGCTTTAATCCGCTCGATTCGCCGCGCCGCCGACGTTAGCGGACAATGGATAGGTGCCATCAGCCAAAACTCCCGCCACTGCTCCTTCGCCCGCTTCCAAGCCGGGAACCACGGCAGGTGCTGCCGTGGAAGGGATCTCCTTGCCGTGGCAACTGGCGGGCTTCGCTGCGCTCTTCCTGGCTCTCGCCGGTGCTCTGATCTTCTCCGGCGCCTCGGCCGCGCGGCAGGTCTCTGATCCAGGCGCCTTGGTCCGCTGGGGGCTGCCCGCCGCCAAAGCCATCCATAACGTGTCCTTGGCGACCGTGATCGGCGGGCTGATCTTCGCCGTCGTTATCCTTCCCAAGCACACGTCCCGATCCAAGGGCGACGATGCCCCTGAACACCCCGCGTTCACCCGCGCTTTGGCCGTAGCGGCAGCAGCAGGCGCCGCTTGGACGCTCTCCGCCGTCGCGGTCCTCGTGCTGACGTACGCGGACGTCGCTGGGCAGAGCCTCTCCGGCGACGCGCAGTTCACTGCTTCGCTCGTCTACTTCATGACGGACATCCAAACGGGCCAGGCGTGGCTCGCCGTGACGATCATCGCCGCGATTGTCACGACGGCGCTGTTCGGCGTCCGTTCGTTGGCGGGACTCGCGCTGACGCTTGTCCTGGCTCTTGGCGGACTGATCCCGAGCGCACTGATCGGTCACTCCGCGAGTTCCAGCGACCACGAAGGCGCTATCAACTCGCTTGGCCTTCACTTGGTGGGCGTGTCCACCTGGGTGGGCGGCATCATCATGCTCGCGGTCCTCTCAAGCCTCCTGCGGGGTTCCAAGGCAACCGGCACCAAGGACATTACGGGACAGACCCTCCGCCGGTTCTCCGCGTTGGCCGGCTTTGCCTTCGTGCTCGTCTTCGCGTCGGGCGTCGTCAACGCGAGCATTCGCGTGACCAGCTTTTCGGCCTTGATCGGCACCCCCTATGGGCAGATCATCCTGGCGAAGGCGCTGGCCACGATTGTCCTCGGCGGTATCGGGTTCATGCACCGCCAGTGGGTCATCCCGCAGCTGGGCCGCAAATCCATGACCACGCGTCGCGTGCTGTGGCAGCTTGTGTTGGTTGAACTTCTGGTGATGGGCGCGACGTCGGGACTCGCCGTCGCGCTGGCCAGCTCGGCACCGCCGCTGCCCACCACCTACGCACCCGACGCCTCGCCGGCCTTTATCCTGTCCGGTTACGAGCTGCCGCCCGAATTGACGCCCGCGCGCTGGTTGACCGAGTGGCGCCTCGACTGGCTTTGGGTGGCTGTGGCCCTCTTCGGCGCGGCGAGCTACATCCTTGGCGTGGTCAAGGTCCGGCGACGCGGTGACTCCTGGTCCTGGTTCCGTGCCGTGAACTGGATGATCGGCTTGGTGGTCCTGACCTACATCACGTCCGGGCCGCCGTCGGTCTACGGCCGCATACTGTTCTCCGCCCACATGGTGGACCACATGGCGTTGACGATGGTCGCGCCGCTGTTCCTGGTCCTGGGTTCGCCGGTGACCTTGGCATTGCGTGCACTGCCGTCGCGCGGCGAGGGATCGCGCGGGGACGGCTCCCGTGGACTTCGTGAATGGCTCCTGGTGTTTGTGCATTCGAAGTTCTCCCAGGTGGTGACCCACCCGCTGTTTGCCGCCGCGAACTTTGCCGGTTCGATCGTCCTGTTCTACTTCTCGGACGCTTTCGGCTGGGCAATGCGTGAGCACGTCGGCCATGAGCTGATGAACCTGCATTTCTTGCTGACCGGCTACATCTTTGTCCTCACGATGATCGGCACGGACCCACTGCCGCGTCGGGCGCCCTACCCCATGCGGTTGCTCCTCTTGCTCGCCACGATGGGCTTCCACGCATTCTTCGGAGTGTCCATCATGGGAGGCACCGGGCTGCTCGCTGCCGATTACTTCGGCAACCTCGGCCGGACCTGGGGGCAATCGGCCTTGCTGGACCAGCAGACAGGCGGCGCTGTGGCCTGGGGAATCGGCGAAGTTCCCACCTTGCTGGTGGCGATCGGCGTCGCGGTCATGTGGTCGCGTTCGGACGCGCGCGAGACCAAACGCACGGACCGGGCGGCCGACAGGAATAACGACGCCGACCTGAATGCTTACAACGATATGTTTGCGCGGCTTGCAGACCGCGATGCGAAACTGACTGATCGGGACTTCAAGCAGCCCGAAAGCAAGACCAACCTGGAAGGACGCTGATGAGCGAATCCGTACGCACCCAACTGCGTGTCCGTGCCTCTGAACTGGTGGGCCGTGGCTGGCTCAACACCGGTGGCAAGACCCTGGACCTGGAAGCGCTGCGCGGCAAGATCGTGCTGCTCGACTTCTGGACGTTCTGCTGCATCAACTGCCTGCATGTCCTGGATGAACTGCGCCCGCTCGAGGAAAAGTACTCCGATGTCCTGGTGACGGTCGGCGTGCACTCTCCCAAGTTCGAGCACGAAGCCGATCCCGTGGCCCTCGCATCCGCCGTGGAGCGCTACGAAATCCACCACCCCGTCCTGGACGACCCCGAGCTCGCCACGTGGAAGGCCTACACGGCCCGCGCGTGGCCGACGCTGGTGGTTGTGGACCCTGAGGGCTACATCGTGGCGCACCTTTCCGGCGAGGGCCACGCAGACGGCCTTGCCGTGCTCCTTGAGGAGCTGGTGGCCGAGCACGAAGCCAAGGGGACCCTCCACCGCGGTGACGGCCCCTACGTGGCTCCCGTCCCGACGTCGGGCACCCTGCGCTTCCCCGGCAAGGCGACTCAGCTGGACAACGGCAACTACCTGGTCGTCGATTCCGGCCACCACCGCTTGGTGGAACTTCGTCCCGACCTCGAGACCGTTGAGCGCGTCATCGGTTCCGGAACCAAGGGCTACCTGGATGGCGCGGCGGAAATTGCCCAGTTCAACGAGCCGCAGGGCGTGGCGGTGCTCCCGGCGGAGCTCGCCTGGAAGCTCGGATACGAAGCAGTGGTCGCCGACACGGTGAACCACCGCCTCCGCGGCGTCACGCTCAGCTCGGGTTATGTGCAGACAGTCGCCGGCAACGGCGTTCAGCGCTTGCTCGACGCCGGCCCTGCCCGGGTGACGGAAAGCGGTGCCGGTGTTTGGGCTGAACACCACGACGCCGGTCCGGCTGACTTCGCGGCTGACGCCCTCGACGTCGGGGTACTGGGTGTCGGGACCGGGGTCTCCCTGTCCTCGCCGTGGGACGTGGTGTGGAGCGAGAAGCTGCAGCGCGTAATCATCGCGATGGCCGGCACACACCAGATCTTTGCCTTTGAGCCTCTCAGCGGCGAGGTATCCATCCTGGCCGGCTCGGGCCTTGAAGGTTTGCTTGACGGACCCGCCGAGGAAGCTTGGTTCGCCCAACCTTCCGGCCTGGCCGTGGATGCGGACGACAACATCTGGGTGGCCGACTCCGAGACCTCGGCACTGCGCCGCCTGGTCCTTGGCGAAACCGGCGTGACCGTTGAGTCCGCCGTAGGCAAGGGCCTGTTCGATTTCGGTTTCCGGGACGGCGAGGCCATCGCGGCCCGCCTGCAGCACCCCCTTGGTGTCACAGTGCTCCCAGATGGCTCCGTCGCCATCGCGGACACCTACAACGGTGCCGTGCGGCGCTACGACCCCGCGACGAAGGCAGTGTCCACCTTGGCGCGGGGACTCGCCGAGCCGAGCGACGTCGTCGTGGTCTACCCGGAAGGCGGCGAACCGCTCCTGGTGGTGGTCGAATCCAACAAGCACCAACTGGTCCTGGTCCCGATCCCCAAGGAAGCCCAGCAGGTGGACGAGGGCGCATCCCAGACGCAGCGGCCTAAGAGTCCCGTGGCGCCGGGGAACCTGGAGCTCACCGTTCGCTTCACGGCCCCGACCGGGCAGAAGCTCGACGACCGCTGGGGGGACCCGACGCAGCTGAAGATTTCGTCGACCCCGCCCGAGCTGCTGCTTTCCGGTGGTGGCACGTCCGTGGGGCTGCTGCGGACCCTCGAGCTGTCCGCGGACGTGCCTGAGGGGATCCTCCACATCACGGCCCGCGCGGCTGCGTGCGATGGCCCGGAGACCGAGGACGGCGAAATCCCCGATCACGCCGCCTGCCACCTCTACCAGCAAGACTGGGGCATCCCCGTGGTCCTGCAGGCCGACGGCGACTCCGAACTGGTGCTTGACCTGCGCGGGATGGACTAGGCAGGGGCCGCCGGGCCGCCGTCGAAGCTAGAAGCTCACCAGCGGCGTCACCGTGATGGTGTCCGCGCCTATGTCCAGCCGGGTGGTGAAGCTGAAGTCGTGAACGGCGCTGAGGTCTCCCACTTGCCCGCTGAAGAGATCGATTTCGCGGGCCGTTACCTTGGCTTTGCCGTTGAGGGGCGCCACGACCCACTGGCCGTTAAAGGGGTCGATGCTGACCTTGGGATATTCCGTGATCTGCCATTTGATGGTGCCGTCCACCACCCGGCTATTGGTCACGTGGTAGAACGGGCAGTCGGGCTGGAGCTTTTGCTGCTTGGTGGCGTCAGCGGCGCAGGTGTCCAGGAATTCCTTGACCTTGTCGCTCACCACCTTGATCATGGCGTCGGTGGGCTTGGTCAGAAGGTTGAGGGGTGCCTGGGGCAGGGCACCCGTGGTCACCGCGGTGCTGGTAGTCGGCGCCGAGAAGTATTTGCCGGCGAGGCTGGCTTCGTACTGGCCCGGGTAAAACACGGCAAAACTGTTGCGGCCATTGGGCAGGTTCACCGGGACGCCGTTCAGCGTCGCCTCGTTGGCGTTCACCACGGTGACCTCGATGGTCGGCAAGGATGACGGCACGAAGGACCATTTCCCGAAGAACAGCCACTCGGTGCCCGTCCGTTCAAGCAGGAAGTCCGAGTGCAGCGCCTTGCCGTCGATCTGGTAGTCCAAAGGAACCGTCACCCGGTTGCCGCCTCGGGATTCGGCGTTGCCGAGCTTGATATCGGTGATCTTCGACGCCGCCGTCTGCAGGGCGGTACCGTCCAGCATGGCGGCGTTGGCGTTGGGCACGGACGCGTGCAGGAGCCCGAGGGCTTCCCCGCCATGCCCCTTCTGGAGGGCCGAGAGGTAATCTCGAACCTGCTGCTGCGGGCTGGCTATGGAGTTGCTCACCAGGTTGATCGAAACGATCGCGGCGGCCACAGCAAGCATCAGACCGAGTAGCCACCCGGCCGCGGTCTTGACCAACGCTTGACTCAACTGCACGCCCTTTACGTTACCCGCCGGTTCAGCAATACCCCGGCATCCTCTCCTCACGTGACGACTGAGCATGCTTTTGGGGAAGGGCCCGACGGCGGGCGGCAGCTGCGTTTTAGCGGCGCCGTCGCGATGAGGTTCCGAACACTCCGCGGAGTAGTTCCCGGCCGAGCTGCGTACCAAGGGACCGTGCCATGCTCTTCATTCCGCCGCCGAGCGCACCACCCAGGACGCCTGCGAGATCGCCCATCATTCCGCCGCCGTCTTGCTGCGGAGCCGGTACCGGGGCATGGGCCGGTGCGGGGGGCCACTCTTCGGGGGTGGAGCCTGGCAGGGGGCGGCTGCTGGGACGGCCAAGGATCTCTTCCTCGATCCTGCGGGCTTCAGCATCCACGGCATTGTGGTCAAGGGAGGCAGGTACCGGAGGCTCACCTGGCGCGGCCTCTCCCGTGGCGGGTGCGGTGGCTTTGCCGCTGAGTTTCTCGTAGGCCGAAATGTTGTCCACCGCCGTGCCGTATTTCGGCAGCAGCAGGGAAGCCGCGATGGTACTGCCGATCAGCTCGTCCGTGCTGGGTCCCATCACGGATTCCGGGGCACGCAGCTTCGTCAGCGCCACGGGCGTGGGCGCGCCCCTTTCGTTCATGACGGTGATGACCGCTTCGCCGATACCGGCGGAGGTCAGGGTTTCCGCAAGGTCGTAATCGCTTACCGGGAACGTGGACACGGTGGCCTTGAGGGCTTTGGCATCCTCCGGAGTGAACGCGCGCAGGGCGTGCTGGACCCGGTTGGCAAGCTGGCCGAGGACGGCGGCAGGAACATCCTTGGGCGTCTGGGTGACGAAGAATATCCCGACCCCCTTGGACCGGATGAGCCGCACCGTCATGGTGATGGCTTCGAGGAAAGCCTTGGATGCGCCGGTGAAGAGCAAGTGGGCTTCGTCCAGGAAGAAGACGAGTTTGGGCTTGTCCAGGTCTCCCGCTTCGGGCAAGTCTTCGAAGAGGTCGGCAAGCAGCCACATAAGGAACGTCGAGAACAGCATGGGTTTGGTCTGAAGCGTCGGAAGTTCGAGGCAACTGATCACGCCGCGGCCATCCGGGGCTGTGCGGAGAAGTTCCGCGGTGTCGAATTCCGGCTCGCCAAAGAACTTCTCCATGCCTTGGGCCTCAAGATTGACGAGTTCGCGCAGGATGACGCCGGCCGTGGCCTTCGATAGTCCGCCGAGGTCTTCGAGCTCCGCTTTGCCTTCATCCGAGATCAGGAACTGGATGACTGCCCTCAGGTCTTTGAGGTCGATCAGCTCCAGCTTCTTCTGGTCGGCGAAATGGAAGACCAGCTGCAGGCTGGATTCCTGGGTGTCGTTGAGCTCCATGATGCGCGAAAGCAGGATGGGGCCGAACGAGGTGATGGTGGCGCGGACGGGAACGCCGTTGCCATCCCCGCCCAATGAGAGAAACTCGACCGGAAAAGCCTTGCCGGACCAATCTTGGCCGAGGCTCGCGGTGCGGGCCGCGAGTTTTTCGCTGGCTGTGGCCGCGGTGGCGAGTCCTGAAAGGTCTCCCTTGATGTCCGCCAAGAAGACGGGGACTCCGGCAGTGGACAGCTGTTCTGCCATCATGTGCAGGGTGACGGTCTTGCCGGTGCCCGTGGCGCCTGCCACCAGGCCGTGCCGGTTCATCATGGACAGTGGCAACCGGACTTGTGCTTCTTTGTGGACTTCGCCGTCGACGATGGCGGCACCCAGTTCGATCGTGGCGCCATCGAGGCTGTATCCCTGCTGGATCGTAGCGATCTTTTCAGCTGTGGTTTTCTTGGCCATGCGCATAGCCTAGTGGTGCAGGGGCGCCATTTGGCCGAAAAATTTGCCCTACTGATCAGGCTCGCTTGGCGTACCGGAGGTAGACGACGCCGTTGCCAAAGCGACGTTCGTCCAACAGCTCAAGGGTCAGGCCCACCCCGTCGGGGAGGAATTGTTTGCCGCCTCCGACCACCACCGGCGTGAGGAAGAGACAGAACTCATCCACCAGGCCGGCTTTGATGGCTTGGGCGGCGAGAACCGTGCCACCAATGGACATGTCCTGCTCTGACGAATCTTTCAGCGCTCGGATGGCTCCGGCGTCGAACTCCCGCTCAAGGCGTGTCTTTGCGGTGGACGGACTCTCCAAACTCGTGGAGTACACGATCTTGTCCGCGGCACGCCAGATCCTCGCATAGTCCCGCATGACGGGTGGCTCCCCGGAAAGGGTCATGTCCTCCCATGCGGACATGACCTCGTACATCCGCCTGCCATAGAGGTACGTGCCGATGGGCCGCTCAAGGTCGTTGACGAAGGCGTGCACTTCTTCGTCCGGCATGCTCCAGTCGAACTTTCCTTCTGCATCGGCGGTGTAGCCGTCCAGGGACATGATCCCTGCGTAGATCAGTTTCGCCATGCACAGACGGTACACACTCGCGACGGCAACGGTATAGTGCCCGGATGGATGACAAAGCGATTCTGCTCAAATACCTGCGTGCCCGTCGCGGCGAACTCCTCGCCAAGCTCGACGGACTCGACGAGTACGACGTCCGCCGGCCCATGACCCCCACCGGCACCAACCTCCTGGGCCTCGTCAAACATGTGGCCAGTGTGGAGCTGGGGTACTTCGGGGAGGTCTTCGGCCGGCCCAGCGGCCGGGACTTGCTGTGGCTCGCGGACGATGCCGAAGCCGACGCGGACCTGTGGGTTCCCGCGGAAGAGAGCAGGGACGAGATCATCGAACTGCACCGGTTCTCGGCCGGGCACAGCGATGCAACCATCGAGTCGCTGCCACTCGACGCTCCCGGGGAAGTGCCGTGGTGGTCGGAGGAACGCCGACACGTGACGCTCCATCAGATCCTGGTGCACGTGTGCGTCGAGACAGCCCAGCACTTGGGGCATGCCGACATACTTCGTGAGCTCATCGACGGCTCAGCCGGGAAAGGCCCGGGGGACCCGAATTTGTCACAGCGAAGCACCGAAGAATGGGCCGATCACCGCGCCAGGATCGAAGCCGCGGCGCGCCAGGCCGTGGGCTAGGCTCACGCCTGAGCTGGCGCCAGGTCCTTCGTGAATGCCAAGTGCTTGATCTCTTCCGGATCCGCGTCGACGTCGAACAACGGGGTGTAGCCCGTGGCCAGGTACAGGTTCTTGGCTTCGGGCTGCCGCGGACCGGTGGTGAGGTAGATCCGTCGGTAGCCGCGCCGGGACGCCTCGGCCTCGAGTTCCGCGAGGACAACACGGGCCAGCCCACGACGGCGGTGGGCCGAATGCGTCCAGATCCGCTTGAGCTCCGCCGTGCGGGAGTCGTAGCGGCGGAATGCCCCGCCAGCCACGGTTTCGCCGTTCTCCTGCAGGATGAGGAGGGCACCGTGGGGTGCGGCAAACTCGCCGGCCGGGTACCTGTTGAGCTCTTCGGCCGCGCCACCGCTGCCGAAGAGGTCGCCATAGCGCGTGGTGTATTCGAGGGCGAGTTCGTCCAGAAGAGGCTTGACGCGTGGATCGCGCATGGGCAGGCTCAGGACGGAAAGGCCCGACGACGGCAGGGTTGGCGTTGTTGTCATGGCATGCCTTTCGTGAATTTCCCCAACTGTCCCCACCGCCACCCTCGCCTCGCAAGCTCGGCCAGGGAACCCTGGCGGCGTGGGCCCCCGCATTTGTTGTCGTTATCGGGCGTCAAAACGACAACAAATGCGAGTTAGTTGGGTGGCTGGTGCTTGGGTGAGGTACGGAGAGTTCGGCCAGGAGGCGGCGGGCCAGGGCGTCGTTCTCGCGGAACGGTGCTGCGTTGGTTCCGGGCCGCGCGAACGCACCGGCGCCCCAACCCGAGGTCCAGGGTCCGACGGCGAAAAGCCCCGCCTGCCGTCCGCCGTCGGGAGCCAGGACTTCGTGCGAACTCGAGACCAACAGCTTACCGGTGGAGTGCGGGCCGTCCGCGGTGAGAAGCGACTGTTCGGTGCCCCAACCGGCGTCGTGCAGGTCAGCCAGTGCGGGGTTTGCCGATCGCGCCACCGACGGCGAAGGCAACCGTGCTTCGATGTACGCCGCCGCGTCCACTACCACGGGCGATTGGAAGGAACCGGCCACGAAACGGCCTCTGGCCTCGTCCGGGCGCACCCACATGCCCGGGCCCAGGAACTGCAGCAATCCGGCGCGATGCAGTGCGAGGATTTCGCGCAATCGGTGAGGCGGCGGGCCTGAATCCACGAAGCTGAAGAAACCGTGCCACCATCCGTGCACCGCTTGTTGGGAGCGCGAATTGAGCCGCTCCTGTGGGACCAGCCGGCCGAGTTCCATGTAGACGCGGAGCAGGGCCGTGAACAAGGCGAGGGTTTCCGAATGGTCCGGATTCGTGCGGAGCTTGAGGTCGCGTTCGATGTAGTTCGCCACGGACCCTTGCACGGCGGCATGGTCCGCGAAGGCGCAGCCGCTGAACGGTTGGTCCAGGGTCTCGAGGTCGAGCCGGAGGGTCGGGTCGGGGATGGCCGCGGCCACGAGGTCTTCGCGCGCGCGGCTGTACCAATCCAGGGCATCGAAGCGCGCGGAAAACTCGTCCCAGCTTCCCCGGACGCGCTCGGGATATCCGGTGAAGAGTTCGCGGTAGTAGGCGTGGCCGGCGTCCTTGGCGATGAGCGGCCAGAGCTGGGTCCGGAAATCCAGCTCCTCGTGGGCTGCGAGCAGCGATTCCACGGCGCCCGCGGTGAAGTACCGGGGTGCGCCGACGGGCTCGCCGCGCAGGGTCGACGAGATCTTGGAGTGGTAGGGGACTCCGCGGCGCGAGCCTGCCCAGAGTCGCGGTTCGGCGCCGGACGGCACATAGTCCAGGCCGCCGTCGGGCCTGTCTTCGAAGCGACCGCCGCGGCCCTCGAACAAGAGCACCAGAAGGTCCACGAATGCCAGACCCATGCCCGAGACCAGGACGTCCTGTCCGGGGGCAATCGGCGAATAGTCGACGTCGGTGGTGTACGACGGCGCCGCGTGGAACCCGCCATGGCGCGCGGCAAACCCGGCCAGCCGCGCTGATTCCGGCCCGCCTTGGGAATCCGTGTGCCCCAGCGAATACACCACGAGGTCCGCCTCCAGCACCCCACCGGAGGCGAGCCGCACGCGGTACTTCGCACCGCCGCGCTCTGAAACAAGATGCTCGACGGCGGTGACTGTGTCGCGGTGGACCGTCACCGTAACGTCCGGGCCGAGTGCCGCGACGGCCCTGCGGAAGAACCACTCGAGGTACTTGCTCTGGAGCTGGCGGCTGGGAAACGAGGCCGGTGTCAGCGCCCGAAGCTGCTCAAGGAGGTGGGGCTCGAACTGCGGGACGTCGCGGATGGAACCGTCCAACACGCCGGCTGCCCACGCGGCGAGGCCCGGACCGTCGACTGCGGGTCCGTCGCAGGCCACGGAACTGTCGGTGAACATCGTGACGTCCGCTGCCGTGGAGTTGAGCAGGAGTCCCGGGCTCTGGTCATAGCGCCAGATCCTCCCGGAACCGGGTTCGTACGGCTCGACGACGTGGATGGAGAGTGGGCCGTCGAAGAGTCCGGGCTTGTTGGCCGCGAGCCGTTCGAGGGTGCCGGCTGAGCGCGGACCACCGCCAATGAACACGATCGCGGGGGCGAAGGACGGCATGGCAACTCCTGTTGGCGGTGGCTGGTGGTACCCGAGCCTAGGGATCTGGCGGTGCTTCAGTCGAGGCGCCGGTAACGGCCGTTCACTGCGCGTCACGGTGCGTCAACAAGCGCAAAGAACGGACTCATATGGCTCCGTATGAAGCCGCGCGAAGCGCCATGAATCCCCATGAAGAAGTGCAAAAATCCGCCTTGCAGCCGCTTCGAAGGCGCCCCTAGATTGGCAGCCATCCGATCAATCAAGCGATACGAAGCGAGGTGGCGCGTGAGTTCAGCAGCAACCAAAGTGGCGCAGTCCGCACAGCAATCTGAACCGGAACCGGCACCCGGCGCCTTCCTGGAACCCAGCGCCGTCGCGGAGAGCCTGACGGCGGCCGCGGCCCGGAGTGCCGCAGCCAACAGCGCCGCAGCCAACAGCGCCGTCGCCCGGACCGCAGCCGACTACTCCGGCTACAAGCTGGTACCGGCCCGGCATCCATGGCGCTGGGTAGGCACCGTGCTGGTGGCGCTTGGCGTCGTCGCTGTTGCCTGGTCCCTCGCGACCAACCCGCGCTGGGAATGGGGTGTCGTGGCGCAATGGTTCACCGCGCAATCCGTGGTGAACGGCCTCGTCGAGACACTCAAGTTGACGGCAATCTCCGGCGCGCTCGGCTTTGTCCTCGGTTTCATCCTGGCGCTCATGAGGCTCTCGGCCTCCCCGCTGCTGCTCTCAGTGTCCTGGACGTTCTCCTGGATTTTCCGCTCAACGCCGTTGTTGGTCCAGATGCTGCTTTGGTACAACCTGGGCTACCTCTACGAGAAAATCAGCTTAGGTCTCCCCTTCACGGACATCCGCTTCTTCGAAGTCCAGACCACTACGCTCATCAGCCAATTCGCGGCGGCCGTGCTGGGTCTGACCCTCAACCAGGCGGCGTACTCGGCGGAGATCATCCGCGGCGGCATCCTCTCGGTGGATCAGGGCCAGCTCGAGGCAGCCGCGGCCCTGGGCATCCCGGCGTGGCGACGCTCCACCAGGATCGTGTTGCCGCAGGCCATGCGGGCCATTTTGCCTACCGCTTTCAATGAGATCATCGGCCTGGTCAAGGGAACGTCGATCGTCTACGTCCTGGCCTATTCCGAGCTCTTCTACACCGTGCAGGTTATCTACAACCGCACCCAGCAGGTCCTTCCGCTGCTCCTCGTAGCCACCCTCTGGTACGTGGCCATTACGTCGGTCCTGAGCGTCTTCCAGTACTACATCGAGCGGCACTACTCGAAGGGCGCCGTCCGCAACCTGCCGCTCACTCCGCTGCAGAAGGCCAGGAAGTTCTTTTCCACCCACGCCCCCGTGAACACTGACCGAGCAAAGGAAGCCCGATGAGTACCGCTGCAACCCGCGGTCACGTGGAAATCACCAACGTCCGCAAGTCTTTTGGGGGCACTGAAGTCCTCAAGGATGTTTCCCTGACGGTTCCGCCAGGCGGCGTTGCGGTGATCGTGGGGCCCTCCGGTTCCGGGAAATCCACCCTCCTGCGGACGATCAACCACTTGGAAAAGGTGGACGGCGGGTACATCACCATCGACGGCCAATTGGTGGGCTACCAGGTCTGTGGAAACAAGCTGCACGAACTGCGCGAAAAGGACATCCTCAAACAGCGCACGGACATCGGCATGGTGTTCCAGAACTTCAACCTGTTCCCGCACCTCACCGCACTGGAAAACGTGACTGAAGCACCTGTCGTCGCGCTCCACCGGAACAAGGCCGAAGCGCGCAAGCGTGCGCTGGAACTCCTGGACCGCGTGGGACTCAAGGACCGGGCCGATGCCTATCCGCGGCAATTGTCCGGCGGCCAGCAACAGCGCGTTGCCATCGCCCGGGCGCTGGCCCTTGACCCCAAGATCCTGCTCTTCGACGAACCCACTTCGGCGCTGGATCCTGAGCTCGTCAACGAGGTCCTCGATGTCATCCGCGAACTCGCCACCTCGGGCACCACGTTGATCATCGTCACGCACGAAATGGGCTTCGCCCGCGATGTGGCGGACACCGTGGTCTTCATGGACCAAGGCCAGATCGTGGAGCAAGGCAGTCCCCGGGAGATCTTCGCGAATCCCCGCGAACCCCGGACACGCAGCTTCTTCTCCAAAGTCATCGAACCAGCTTTCAACATCTGAGGAATCCCACGCATGCTTCGCATTAATCTCAAATATTTGGCGCTTGCGGTGCTGCCCGCCGTCGTACTGCCGGCGCTCGCCGGCTGCTCCGACCCCGGCGCGTCCGCCGCCGGCGCCAGCCCATTCGACGGCGCCAGCCCGTCCGCGAGTGCTGCCCGCAACGGCGTCGTCTACAACACCTCGCCCGAGCAGAACCGCATCCGGGCACAGAAGGACCCAGCCGCGGCAGCCGCCGTTCCTGCTGCGATCGGCAAGGACGGCAAACTGACGGTTGCCACCACCGCCGGGTCCATCCCGCTGTCCTTCTATGCGACGGACAATAAGACGCCCATCGGAGTCGAAGTCGACATCGCACAGCTCGTGGCCGACAAGCTGGGCCTCGCACTGGACGTGCAGGTCACCTCTTGGGAGAACTGGCCGCTCAAGACGCAGTCCGGGGACTTCGAAGCCGTGTTCTCGAACGTGGGCATCAACAAGGACCGGGTGAAACTGTTCGACTTCTCCACCTACCGCGCCGCATACATGGGCTTCGAAGCCAAGAAGTCGTCGACGTACAACATCAAGGGCGCCGACGACATCTCCGGGTTGAAGGTCTCGGTGGGCTCGGGCACCAACCAGGAAAAGATCCTCCTGGCCTGGAACAAGGATCTTGAGTCCCGCGGCAAGGCTCCGGCAACCCTGCAGTACTACTCTTCGGACGCCGATACCATCCTCGCGCTCTCCTCCGGCCGGACAGACTTGAACATCGCGCCCTACCCGTCCGTTTCCTACCGGGAGAACACCCGGGACGACCTCAAAGTTGTGGGCAAAGTCAACGCCGGCTGGCCCTCGGAAACCCTCGTCGCGGCTACCACCCTCAAAGGTAACGGCCTTGCCCCGGCCATTACGGATGCCCTGAACGCAGCCATCAAGGACGGCTCCTACGGCAAGGTCCTGGAGCGCTGGGGCCTGAGCGAGGAAGCCCTGCCGGAATCCAAGACCGTGACAGAGGCAAACTTCGGGAGTGCGAAGTGAAGTTCCAGGTACTCGATATCATTCCGCACCTGAAGAACCCGGTAACCGGAGAAATCGTCTCGACGGCGGAGCGGCTCAACCAGGTGGTGGAGACTGCCCGCCGGGCCGAGGAGCTGGGTTTTGACAGTTTCGCGGTGGGGGAGCGGCACGCCGGTGAGTTCATCTCTTCGTCCCCGACGACGGTCCTCGCCGCGATCGCCGCTGTCACCAGCCGCATCAGGCTCCAAACGGGGGTCACCGTCTTGTCGGTGCTCGATCCCGTGCGGGTGGCCGAAGACTACGCCACGATCGATCAGTTGAGCCGGGGCCGCCTGGAACTCGTGATCGGCAAGGGCAACGAGGTGCTTCAGTACCGCATGTTTCAGCAATTCCCCCTCTCCCTCGATGACCAGTGGGAGCTGCTCGCCGAGAAGTATGGACTGTTGCGGCGGCTGTGGCGGGAGGAAAACGTCATGTGGTCCGGCCGTTTCCGGCCCGGATTGACCGAAGCAACGACGACGACGCCGCGGCCGTTTGCGGGTTCGCCGCGGATTTGGCACGGCTCGGCTACTACGCTGACTTCGGCCGCGCTCGCCGCACAATGGGGCGATCCCCTGTTCACCGCCAACGCCATCCAGCCTCGTGAGAACTACAAGATCCTGATCGACCACTACCGCGAGGAATACGAGCGCCACGGTCACGATCCGCGGCACCAGCACCTCGGTTCGGGTTCCGGGGCAGGCGGCGTGTTCATCGCGGACACTACACAGGACGCAAAACGCCAGTTCGGGCCCGTCTATGAGGCGTTGACGGTAGGACGCAACGTCCCGGGCAACAATTCGCCGTTCCGGGACATCGACCACGCTGTGGCTGAAGGTCCTGCGCTGGTGGGCAGCCCGGAACAGGTCATCGACAAAATCCTGAGCTACCACTCGCTCTTCGGCCACGATCTGCAGTCCATTTCCTTGCCCACCACGCTGCCTTTCGAGCAGCAGCTGGAGATCCTTGAGCGGTTCGCGCTCGAGGTCATCCCGGCCGTCCGCGCCGCCGCGCCCACGACGCTGTGGGAGCCTGCGGACCCCTACGGCGGTCGTCCGGAATTCGCCGGCGCTACGTCACCGGACGCAGCCGGAACCGTCACCACAGACCACACAAACCACATGAGGGATTTTGTCCACGCTCACTGATTCTCGTCCAAGCCGGCCTGGATTTTTGGCCTTGGAGCTCGACGGCGACGGCGCCCACCCGGCCGCCTGGCGCAAGGCCAGGCATGCCCCGGATGAGTTGCTGGATGGTTCGCGGATCCGGAGCACGGTGCTCGCGGCAGAGTCGGCGGGGTTTCATGTAGCGACGTTCGCCGACGGGCCGGTGGCTGGCAGTTCGGACGCTGGCGGGCCTGACATTGCCGGCCGCTTGAACGCGTTGCAGCGGGCCGCCTTCGCCGGGCCGGTGACAAGTTCCATTGTGCTGGTCCCCGAAGTCGACACTGTTTACACCGAGCCCTTCCACATCTCGACGCAGCTGGCGAGCCTGGACTACGTCTCCGGCGGACGGGCCGGTTGGCTCGTCGCGGCGAGCAGCTCCGCGCAGGAGGCTGCCGCCGTCGGGCGCTCATTCGTTGAAGGTGCCGTGCTGGCGCAGGAGGCCGCGGCGTCGGTGGAAGTGAGCCGGCGGCTTTGGGATTCCTGGGAGGACGACGCCGTGATCCGCGACGTCCCCACCGGGCGGTACCTCGACGTCGACAAACTGCACTACGTCGACTTCGAGACGCCAGCGGATTTCGCAGGGGCCGGGTATTCGGTGAAGGGGCCCTCCATCATTCCGCGTCCGCTGCAGGGGCAGTTGCCAGTAGTTGCGCAGGCCGGCTTGCTTCCTTCAGACGTCGATGTGGTGCTGGTGTCCGCCCCGACGCCTTCACTGCTCGCCGCGGAGGTTGCGGAGGCGGGTCGTGCCCGGACCGCTATTGGGGGCGGCACCGCGGTAGTGGCGGAGCTCGACGTCGTCCTTGACTCGCGTGGGCAAAGCGCCTCCGGGCGGCTCGCCGAACTGGACGCGTTTACTCCTTGGTCCAGTTCCCGCGCGCGCTTCGTCGGCACGGCAGCGGAATTGGCTGACTTCCTTGCCGAACTGCTTGCGGTGGCCGACGGCGTACGGCTGCATCCCGCTGTGCTGGACGTGGAACTCGAGGAGTTGGCGCAGCTCGTGCTCCCCGAGCTGCGTCGTCGCGGTGTGCTTCAGCCTGTTGCCCAGGGCGGCACGTTCCGGGAATTGCTGGGTCTTGAACGGGCGCTGAGCCGGTACGCGAGCCTTGGCTCGGAAAACTGAGGAGAGAACATGACACAGCACAAGCGTGCGAAATTCCAGCCGAGCGGGAAGATCCAGTTCGGAATCTTCTTCCAGGGCGTCAATTCCGGCACCATCTGGAAGGCTCCCGAATCCGGTTCGCAGACCGACTTTGAGTCGTTCCGGAGAATCGCGCAGACCGCCGAACGCGGGCTGTTCGCCGCGTTCTTCCTGGGCGAGGGCCTGCGCTTACGGGAACACCTCGGCCGTCCCCACGCCCTGGATGTCGCGGGCAGGCCCGACGCGCAGACCATGCTCGCGGCGTTGGCGTCGGTGACGTCCAATATCGGGCTCGTTGCCACGCAAAACACCACCTACAACGATCCCGCCGACCTTGCGCACCGGCTTGCCTCGCTCGACTTGCTTTCCGGTGGGCGCGCGGCCTGGAACGTCGTGACCACAGACAACGCCTGGACCGGGGCCAACTTCCGGCGGGGCGGGTACCTGGACCACGCCGATCGCTACGTCCACGCCGAAGCATTCGTGGAGACTGCCAAGAAGATCTGGGATTCGTGGGAGGACGGAACGGTTTCCTCGTCAGTTTCCGCGGAGTCCTGGGCGGTGCCCGGCCATGCTCGGCGTGTGCACCACTCCGGGCAGCACTATTCCGTGGACGTCACGCCCCGGCTCCCGCGCAGCGCCCAGTACAGGCCGGTGCTATTCCAAGCTGGCGATTCCACGGAAGGCCGCGACTTCGCCGCCCGCCAAGCGGACGTCATCTTCTCGGCGCACCCGAAGTTCGACGACGCCGTGGAGTTCCGCGCCGATATCGTCTCGCGCTCCCTCGCAGCTGGCCGCGGCGCCAACGACGTCCAGATCATGCCTGCCAGCGAGTTCATCCTCGCCGCGACTGACGAGGAAGCCCGCGAGAAAAAGGAATGGGTCCGCAGCCTTCAGATCGGGCCGCAGCAGGCAGTCGCGTACCTCGAACAATTCTGGGGCCGGGAGTTGTCCGCCTATGATCCCGATGGTCCACTTCCGGAGATCGACCCGGTGGTGGAGGAGACCTCCGAGACGCGTGGCAGTGGTTTCCACGGGGCCAAGGCCCGGCAACTCGCCGAGCAGTGGCGCGCCGAAGCCAAGGAGAAGAACCTGTCCATCCGGCAGTTCGTGAGCTCCAGGACGTCCAGGGTGGACGCGACGTTCACCGGATCCTACACAGCCGTGGCCGATACCTTGGCTGAATACGCCCACGTCGGTGCTGTGGACGGTTTCAACATCTCGCCTTGGCTCATTCCGACGGGCCTGGACGACATCGTGAACCATCTTGTGCCCGAGCTGCAGGAACGCGGCGTGTACCCCACGGAATACGTCGGCTCGACCCTCCGCGAGAACCTGGGGCTGGCGACACCGGTGCGCTCGGAGTCGTTGGAATCGGTACCCGCCGGAGGGGCACGGTGAGGGAGCGCGTAGATGCAACTGCCGCCGTCGTCGGCTTGCAGACCGACGACGGCGGCAGTTGCATAGACCCGGACGCGGGCCTGGTGCGGCTCCAACTTACCGTGTGGGAACAGTGGCTTTAGGCGAGTGGCATGACCTGTTCCATGCGGTCGCTGCCGAGTTGGATTTGGTGGGGCACCTGATCTGGTTTCAGGGATGGAATGAGCTCGGCTTTCCCGATACGCTCCGCCTACTTGTCGGCTGGTTAAGTGAGTGGGAGGAGTGGACGCCGTCCTGGGGCGTGGAACGGGATCACTATCGGCGGCTAATCGTCGAGGAAGCCAAGGGACTCCTCGACGGACCGTGGCCGCCGGAATGATCCGCCGGGGCTGCTGCGGCGTCACTTCCGCACTGCCGGGAGCGGCGCACGACGCTGACCACAGCTCCAATTGTTGTGTTTCAGAACGGCGGGCTGGGATAGATCATGGGCTGCTCCGATGTGTCTCGTAATCAAAGGTGACCACACCAATTCACTCAGATGGTTTCGAGGCATGATGACGGGAATCGCTGGCCGCGGACGAACCCAACGTCATTCCGCGAAAACTAGAGCATTGCCGCCGCCGTATTCGCGGGGTCGGTGAGGCGTCTCGTATTCCTAGGGTTTAGAGACAACCTGGAGTGTAGCGTTTAGGGCACCATCACCGGGCATTAATTCGGGCGGGTCATACGGGAATCAGCGAGTGCCTGCATCAGAGTTTTCTCGAAGGGAAGGCATAACAGCTGTCGAGCTGGCCGGTGGGGGACCGGCTTACGGGCGGCGCGACCGCAGCGGCGGACTGACATACGGCGCAGCGGGCGGTAGTTGTCGAAATCCAGCGATGAAGAGCGACTCGTTGCCGAAACGGAGGCTACGGCCGGCCACTGTTGTCGTCACTGGGCTGCGTCCGGGCTCCCGGCTTTGTGTGGGCAAGGAACCTGCCAGCCCGCTGGAAGTCGCGAACAACGAACATCGTCCCAATCACCAAGACAACCACGCCAGCCCCCATGAACCATGAGATGAACCCGGCTCCTCGTATGACTTGGGGAATGAATACAAGCGGGAACATGGACATCCAGATGAGCTGTGTGGCGACATTCTTTCGCAGTTGCACAGCGGCGGCCCGCGAGACGAGAAGATGCTCCGGATCAACGGGGGTCTTCCCGAGAACCTGGCGCCGGATGTTTTTTCGCTCTTCGTCCTCCAGTGAGAGCAGCACGTCTATCCTGCCGGGCTCCACTGCGGGCCCGATCTTCTTCGCGTTGTAAATGAGTCCACCGATGGCGGCACCCAGCCACGCGAGGAAAAAACCTACCTGCAAAAAGGACGGCCAGTCCGCCGGGCCGCTTCCGAAGACCAGCATCCCGCCCACTGTCCCCACCGTGACAAGGATGATTACCCCGGCCGGGAAATAGAGCGTGTAGTACGTCTTCAGGGCACCGCCGAGGCCCAGGTCAGCAATGCCGTGCGCTCTTCTTGTCGCGGTGACCCAACGGTCGTCGGACTTGGGTATGAGATCGTCGATTCCGGTCATCGTCCGCTTCCCTCGACACGAGTAGTGATGCAAGGGACCCCGGCAGTCCTCCGCCGATGCCACTGAGCCTGATGCTCAAATCTTGAACTATCTCCGCCCATAAGCCAACAGCATGGGAATTGACGAAAAACTTAGGGAACGGCCAAAAAGCTAAGCATTTCCCGTACCACCGCCCACACGGACTGTCCGTTCAAGGATCGGCTAACGGGCGCTTTACACGGGCGCGCGTTGAACTTGACGCCGGCGTTGCACCGGAGCTGGATTGAGCGAGCCGTCTAGTCTGACTGCATGCACATCGCGCCAATCACCTGGCTGAAAGTCCTTTTGGGCCGTATTCGTAGTTGGCTCTGGCAGAAGGTGCGGGCTCGCGCAGGGGGAGACTTGGCCCGGGCCAATGCCCTACAGGTGGAGCTGGATGAACTCAAAGGGTGTTATCAAAGCGTGGTCAAGCAGGAGGCTGGGCTCGCCGACTCGGCGCCTCATAACCTCCTAGGCAGGTCAAAGCTTCGAAGCGAGTTGGCGATGCTGGCGAGTTGCCAGGGCGCCACGGATGGGCTGATTCAGGCGATTCGTCAATGCGAAGCTGTGATTGAAGCTCCGCGAGCGGAAAGAGCGCCGGCATTCGGCGATCTTACGACTGAATATCGAGCTGTGATCCAAACCCTCAAGGACGAAGCGACCAGCCTCCGCGGGGGGTGAATTGTTCACAAGCCCTCCAGCTTGTGCCCGTATGACGACCCCCCCTACCGGGCTGCACCATGCGCCAAATAGCGCCGTGAAAAAGCCGCCATTTACCACCGGAAGTCACAATCCGCGCAGACAGTCCGTAGGTGCTATAGCGCCCGATAGAGGACCGGCTTACGGGCACCTAGCCGGTGACCTCATCGACAACCTGCAGACAGCATTATTAGGGTTCCGGTATGACGACAATCTTCGAAGGGGCCTTCCAATCGTGGCGCGATGCGCCGCTTCCGCGGGGCAGTTCAATTGACGCTTTGGACGAGGTGCACGCGAACCTTGCGCTTTATGACACCTGGGTCGCCGAATCTGTCGTGCCGTTCATGGACCGAGGAATCTGGCAGCCTGCTGTTCCCGACGTGCTAGGTGCGCTCGAGAACCTCGTAGGACAGGTCGAGGAACTGCGCTGCGCCGGAACAGAGGATCTAGAAGCAGTCTCCGCCTACCGGGCTTATGCGGACCTCCTCAAAACCGTCTATCGAGCATTTCTCCGGGAAGGTGGGAGAAGATGATCTCTGGGATCAACCAGCCAGCGCCGACAATCGTTCGAAGGCCAACGTTGCCCGGCGGCGAAGTTCCAGCTCATCGATTCCGCCAACCCTTATTAGCAGGTCAGGATCCGAACAGAAGTCGTCGACATCGGCGAACAAGCCGTCATTCAGCCCCGCCAGTCGAAGATGTGCTGCCGGTGGCATCGGCTGGCTTAGGAACTCTTTCCGTTTCCTCTTTGGCGGCCTGAATGATCGCGAGGAAATCCGCCCGGTGCAGGTACTCCTGACCGGGCTTTCGGATGACCCGGCCCAGGTACGGGTCACGCTGCTCCATGTCTTTGTTTTCGTTCCGCAGCGTGGTGTAGCCGGCCTCCCGCTCCGCCTCTGCCTTGATCGGAACCCACAGGATCAACACGATCACCGGAATCACGGCCAGACCCATGACGGCCACGATGGAATTGGTGAACCACGACTGCGGAACCCCGGATACGCTGAGGACACCCACAGTAAGAGTCACGCCCAGGGCCACGGTGGTGCACTTGTAGCGCAGCTTCAGGAGCTCGAATGCCGTGCGTCCCTTGATCAGGCTGCCGCTGCGGATCTCATTCATCGTCGTTCAACTCCCCTAAGTCGGCTGCAGGGCGGCTCTTCGGACTGATCCTATGCCGTTTCCTCAGACTTTGAGTGTCCCGGTCATCCAATTCTCGAGGTAGCGCATGACGGTCGGCGCGACCCACACCCGGCTGTCATCCACGTGGTTCCAGACGTAGACTTCGTGATTTCCGCTGAGAGAGACGGCGAACTGGTCACCGTTGCCGGCGTCAGCAAAGAAGACGAGTCCTGCGAAGGGCATATAGAGCCGCCGGAAGTCTGAGTTATTCCGGAAATGGGCGTTGTCCTCAGCGATTCGGTGCGCCGGCCAAAGCAGGCCTAGCCCGTACTCACCCTCGATGCCATTCGTCTCTGCCAGGAGCTGCCGAAGTTGGTCAGGGAGCTTGCACCCGAGTTGGACTTCGCACGCTCGAACAGAGTCCGCCGATGCAGGGGCACCGAAAGCTGCCTTACCCCAGTGCCGAATCTGTTCCACGAGCATGCCACCATCATGCCGCACCGGCTTCCGGGCCGCTCTCTCACGGCAGTAGACGTCAACGTCCGTCCGTTGAAGGATCCTCGAGCGTGCACCGATTAGATGGTGTCGTGCTGTTTACTATTCGATCCAGAACGCCAGCACAGCGTTCAATGGTTCACAGACAGCCATATCACCAAGCTTCCAGAAATCGAGGTATACATGGATCCCGCCGGTCGTTCGCCGCTCCACTACGCAGCACTCACCGATGATGCCCCGGAGGTGACGCGACTGATTGCTGCGGGCGAGTCACCCGATGCCTCCGACAAGCAGGGATTCACCCCGCTTCACCTTGCGTCGCAGGAATACGCTCTGGCCGCCGCGGCCGCGCTGCTCGACGCCGGGGCGATGGTCGACCTAATGAACTCCTATGGCAATTCACCGCTGTTCGTCGCGGTATTCAACTCTCGCGGGCGGCCCGAGATGATCAATCTGCTACGTTCATGCGGTGCCGATCCGTTGCGCGCGAACATGACAGGGCAGACCCCGGTGGGACTGGCCAGATTGATCGGCAACTACGATGTGGCACGGTACTTTCAGGATCTTCCGTGATCCCGCCGGCGCTAGCCGTCCGCTGAGGGACCGGCTTACGGGCGGGCCAAGACATCGCCCCATTGAGCCCCTGTCGGAACAGAAACGCCTCAACTGGTAATAGTGCATATGCGGGGCCGCATCATTCAACCACGCAGGCGGGCAGTGGAGGATGCAGCCGGCCTGTGGCCGTGAGTGTTGGCGACATCGGGTATTGCTCGTGGCTTGCAGCTCCACATCATATGAATGAAGATTCGGGGATGGGACTACTTCGAGCTTCTGCAGCATCGATCCAGGGTGAGTTGCTTGGACTGGGTGTACCCCCAGCGGTTGCTTTTTGCTTGGGCCATGCGGCGCGTACACGGACCGACAGCCTTCCGCCTGATGTACCGGCACCTCACATTGGTCGCGACACCGTCTATGCATTCGTGATGACGGGAATCGAAAGTATACGGGCGACGCCGTTGCCGGAACTCAGAATGAATATCTCGGAAAGAATGTGGTGGGCGGCTTTCGGCAACACGGCTGGGCGCATCTTTTCGAATGCTTATGCCGAGCAGGAGAGAAGGCGCGAGTTGGCGCCGGGTTCTATGGTGGCTTACCTTCAGGCTCAATTGGCCTATGTTGAAGGAGCTAGGCTTTGCACCCGCTACTGGAATACGCCCAAGGGCGCGGATGGCAGTTATCTTGCCATGGATTCAAGTGCCGGAACAGACGGCGGGGTTGTGGCCGGTGTTAACGGTCTGTGGCAGGGTAATGACCACCTCCAGCCGCTGGCCGGGATGTTGGTCACGGATGAAGACCATATTGGTTTCTTTGATTTGTCTGACGTAAACGCGAGTGACCTCAATGACGGTAGCCCGGCCTACGCCCCCCTTGAATATCTGCTGGAAGTAACTCTGCATGCAGACCCGGTCATCCAAACGGAGGGTTATCGAAGGCTCAAGGTTGAGAGCGCCACAAGAAATACTCTCATCGAATTTACCTTTGACGATGACACCAAGTGGAAGTTCGAGATCGCCCGCGAAATGCTCTACGGGCAGGACGGAATCTCACACAGGAAGCTACTGAATGATTTTCTCCGAGCGTTGGATGTCGCATGGACATCAGCTGCAGGCGAAGAACCCGATGAGGATGACTGGGACGAATACGACGAATATTTCAGTCAGGACTAGTGGGAACTCGATCATCGACTGCACGGATGAACTAGTCACATAGTCAGGGTGACTTCTATTTCCAGCCGGCTCTCTCTAGCAGATCGGCAATATTGGCCATCCCTGATCTCCTCAAGAAAGCAAACAGGTGGGGAGTCGGCGGCCAGTTACTCCGGTACGGGGTCGTGCTAGGGCCGGTGTAGAGTCCTCCCCCGGGGCCGCTGTACAACCCTCCCCCTGGTCCCGTGGAAAGCCCACCTCTTGGACCGGTGGATAGGCCACCGCCCGGGCCCGTCGACATACCTCCGCCTGGACCGGTGGATAAGCCACCGCCCGGGCCCGTCGACATACCTCCGCCTGGTCCTGCCGAGCGGCCGCCCCCAGGACCCGTGGAAAGTCCGCCGCCTAGACCGCTGTAATTATCACGTGGCCATGTAGTCATAGCGATAACCTACTTCATTGCACCGACAAAACTGACTGTAGGTTCAGTCCCGAATTTGCCTCTGGGGACTGCCCCCGGTTTTGGTGACTTCTTTGCCTAAGGCGTTGAGTGACCGCAGCGCCCGGTAAAGGATCCTTCACCGGACGCACGTAAGCGGGGCCCCACTGCCGTGCGCCCTCGCTGTCTAGCGGGTGTTCCTAGACATCAGAAGTGCTTCAGCTGCCTCGGATCCCGTCTTCGTCAATGAGGTCGATTGCGTGGTCATAATTCATTGCTAGGGTCGGCATCCCTACATCAAGCCGTCGTTGAGCCACATGGATAACCGAAACGCTTGTGTTCCTGCTTATCCGGACCATTGGGAAGCCCTCTTCGACAACTGCCCAGTGGGCTCCCGGGATGATGTGAGTAAGAACGTCTCCGTAGAACATGCCAATGGCCCTAGCGAGTCCCGTTAGGTCCCTCTTGGCCTCCGGGTCCTCAATCAAGGCATCAATTACGACAAGGCCCTCGCGCGAGCGGGGAAGGGCCATCTCCTTCCCCCGGCAGTAGTTGAGGAGCCCGTCATAGCCCCCAACATTGGTTGGTTCAGGCGAGGGCTTATCAGGGGCAGGCTTGTACTCTGCATATCTCCGGGCCATCCCAAGAGGCAGCGATTGAAGGGGCTCTTCGGTTTCGTCCCGGTCAGGCATGCCGTCATGCTACCCCGCTGTGTTCCTGGAGCAGCACCGCCAATTAGGGAGGGATCAACGGGGCACTGCAGTGTGACCGGTGGCGGATCCTCTGCCGGACAACGGAAGTTTCAGGGCCGCGTGTTCTCCGATCTTGTCCGTCGGCTGACCATACACTGATTCCGTAATCGATGACCTGGGGGACGATGCAACCGGAAACCGTTCAGCTGCCTGATGATCTGCAGCTGCCCGCGGCCGTCCTACCTCCGGAGGCACCACCCAGATGGGCACGCTCGCGTCTCCGCCGGCGCCTGCTGTGGCGCGCTGGTTTGGGCGTGTTCGTCTTCACCTTCCTGGTCGTTGGCCTGGTGTTTCTCTTCGGTTCGATCACCAGGCCATTCTGGGGTGGGTTCGTGCGTGTCCCGGCGGTTGTAACCAGCCAGCACGCCTACTTCTCCGGGGGCGACCACTGCGACCTGGGCCTGCAGTTCACTATGGACGGACGGCAGCACACGGCCACGTTCGACCCAGCGTCCACGTGCGCGGGGATGCCCAAACTGCGGACCACTGTCACGGCGAGCGTTGACCCGGCCGACCCCTCCCACGTCTTGATCGACGGCCTCGACCGGTCCCAGAGGAACCTGCCGTTCATCTTCGCGTTCGTGGGCGCCATCTGGCTGGGTATTTGCCGGCGCCTTTCTGGGGATTAGCCTGTCGACCTACCGGCACGTCCGGACATTGGCATGCTCGCAAAAGTGGAAGCAGCTAGGCGCCACCGTCCTCAGGCGCACCCTGTACAAGGCACCACAAATCTGACGATGGGGGCTCCTGGTCCGAAGGGACTCCAGCAGATTTTTCAGCTGACCTACACAGGCAGTGGCCCGTGGCCGATCCGACCGGTTGCAGGGCAGGTGATGCAGCTGTGGATGCTCGCCGACGGCGGCCAACACGTCCTACTCTCCGGACCGGACTGCAAGAACGCCGCCGCGGGCCGGGTGTATGTGCCAAACAGGTTCGAACTAAGGACCCTAGGGCTATAACCGGGGCGGACGGTTAGCGTTGTGAACCGCAGGGGCATGGTGTTTTCTGTCGGCAAAAAACGGTGGTGCGTTTGAGGATCCTCCACAGGACGCTTCGACTATGAAGATCGGAGAGACCTGCCCACCTATGTAGGACTCTCCGGCCAATCATTCCGCGGCCTCCGGCCAAAGTGGCACGAACGCTGCGTGTTCGTTTCCGTGGAAGAGGCTTTGGCGCTTATCGTTTGTTACAGAGCAGCAGATTTATAACAAACGATATGAGAGGTGCTTATGCAGCCGAGTCCCTACACCCCTGGTGAGATCGCGCGCACGATTCCCGGCCGGGTCCAGCAGTTGGCCGACTTCGACGAACGGCTTTCCTACCTGGTGGACCTGCGGCGGCTTGTAGGCAGGATTCGCGTCGACCATGCTCCCCGGGGCTTTGGGAAGACGTCCCTTCTGCGCCAATACCAGCGCCGCGCGCAGGAGCGCGGCGTACTCACAATCTGGGTCACGGCAGGAGAAAGTTCCGGCCTCATTCCTCAGCTTGCCGCAGAGATCTCGCGGGCGACGGCAGGATGGCGCGAAGAGGCCCGCAAGGCCGTCCGGTCGCGACTCGAGAGCCTCACCGTACGCATCGGCGTGCCTGGTATTGCCGGAGCGGACGCGACCCTTCGCGCCGCAGAGGACGCATCGGCTCCGGCGGATAGCCGAGCCTTCGAAGCGCTGGTACGAGCCGCTGCCACCGGTGACGGACACAGCGGACTGGTGATTCTCATCGACGAGATTCAATCAGCAGATCCGGAGGGCCTTCGCACGCTCGCGTACACATGGCAGCATCTGCAGGCTGAAGGGGCGGATGTGCCCGCGGCGGTCCTCACCGCCGGGCTTCCAAATGTTTCAGACGCCGTCGCCGCGGCGGTCACGTTCAGCGAACGATTCGCCTACCGGCCGCTTCCATCGCTCGAGCCTGCTGCTGAAGAGCTTGCTCTCGCTGTCCCGGCGCAAGAGCTCGGGGTGCACTGGGAACGGGATGCGCTTCAGGAAGCCGTCACGATCGCAAGCGGCTATCCCTACATGGTCCAGCTCATCGGAGACGCTGCTTGGGCGGCGGCCGGACGCCCGGACCCGGGCATGACCATCACCGCGGCACACGTGCGCATCGGACGCGACGCCATGGAGGCAGACTTGGAGGCCCTCTTCCGAGCGCGATGGGCTAACGCCTCAAGCGGGGAACGCGACTTCATGGCTGCAATGGCCTCGAACGGTGACGACGCAGTCCGCCGCACCGACGTTGCAAGGATCCTTGGTGTGAGTAGCGAAAGCCTCTCCGTGCCCCGCGCGAGGCTGATCGACAAGGGTTTCCTCCAAGCCAGCGGACGCGGCACGCTCGAATTCACGATTCCCGGGTTCGCCCGGTTCGTCCGGGACCTCGGACAGGACTAGGCACCCCTACCCCCAACCGCTCGCCATCCTTGACCGCCCAATCGCCTGAAGGCGTCGACTTCCGCCAGGTCGGAGCTGTGCCCTTGAAGCCGTGGGTCCGGGCGCAGGGACCGAGCACGTCTCGCAGCGCAACCTTGAGCGCTTCCTGAACTGTCATAAAGGAACAATCTCATGCCCGGTTCGGAACACCCAGATCTCGACGGAAGGACAAAATCCGGGCGTCCTCTGCTGCGGTTCACAGTGCGGGCCGGGTCGGGGGTTTCAACAGCACGTTGCTCGCCCGGCTTGCGGGCGTTGGATCACGGAAGATTGGCAAAGTTGAGCGATCATCGCCAGCACCGAGCTAATCCACGGGAAGAAGGTCGATCCGGAGTTCTTCCGGCGAGAGGTCGCTGACAGCAACATGGAGCAAGGACGAGTGGCGGGCATGGAAGGCCCCCTCGGCGCTAGTCCTGCACTGGGGCGAAGTCTTCAGGGTGCGCGACCCGTCGTGCAATGAAAAGGTCTTCGATGAACTGGTCGTCGGGGACGAGGTTGTCGTAAGCAAGGTCCAAGGCATCTATTTCCTCTTCAGTCCCGGAGCCCATTGATTTTGCCTCGGTGATTAACAGCCCAACTTCCGGCGCTCCAAGAAAATCGAAACCTCTGGCGGCCTCGTCGAAGTCCTCCGGCCGGAGAACCACAGGGTCCAGTGCATGACAAAAGCCCCCGCTCATCACCATGCCGTGAAACCGCAGCACGTCAGCCAAGGCACGGTCCCCCTCGCCGAGCCCCGTCTCCCGCTCATTCGTCGTCGCCCTGTTCCAAACCTTTGTCGCCGCGTCATCAACCATGCGCCAATCATGCCACCGAGCCAGGGATCTTCGATGAGCTTGGGCGTGCCGCTCCTCAGGCTGTTGTTGATGTAATCGGACGCTGAGGCTTTTGCCTGGGGCGCTGCCCCCGGTTTTGGTGACTTCTTCGCCTAAGGCGTTGAGTGACCGCAGTGCCCGGTGAAGGATCCCTCATCGGATGCGGCTCACCGACCCCGTGGGCAGAGCAGGCCTTTGGAGCAGCCGCGCGCCGAGATCTATGGGATCCAAAGGTGAGATATACACTTCAGGAGGCTCATCGAGTCTTTGGAGAATGATCACAAAATGTAGGCGCTGACAGGGGGCGGGCGTGGGCGCGAATTCAACAGACACCGAATGGGGCGAGCTCGGCCCGACGCAGGCGTGGAACGCCGCGCAGCGCTATGCGGCGTTGGGAGGCCGGAGCCGTGCGCAGAGGGCCAGTGCCGTGGTTTCCGCCACCGTCTCCCTGATGCTGGCTTCCCTCGCCGGCGTGGTTGTCGGCCGCGGCCCGGTCACGGCCACAGCAGGCACGGAGCGCGAGTACCGCGGGTTGGCCGTGTTCAGGGCTTTGCTCGCGGTAGCCATCGGCATCGCACTCGGAACCCTCGTGTCCACGACCGTTCCCGCCTCAAGCAGCTTCGGGGTGACGGTGGCCCTCGAGTTGATGATCATCGGCTGGATAGCGGCCGCGTTGCCGTCTGTCAGGTTCCACCGATCGCGTGGCCTCAGGCTAAATGGGCGGAGGTGGAAAAGAAGCCATGGAGTCAGGCAGCTGTGGATCGTCAGCGCCCTGGTCCACGACCCGGAAGCCACCGTCGACGAGCTCGAAGCCGCGTTGCGGACCCTAGTACCGGATCTCAACCCCGGCTGGGAGGCCATAGTGTTTACGACAACAGATGTACAGGTACAGGCATTGCAGCGCCTCGGGTTCAGCCGTGACAGCGAGAACTCCGGATTGATGTACCGCACGGTCGCAGCAGCCCTGCAGCCCAGCAGGTGAGCACCCTCGCCGCGTGCCCGTTGAAGGATCCTCGGCTAACGGGCACCAAGAGCGACCTTTATCCGACGAATCACCCCCTTCGTCGTCTCGTTGAGGTGTTCGTTGCCCTGTGCGGCAAAATGGCAGGATGCCTCTTGCCAATCTGCTCGCCAGCCTTAGGGCACTTCCTGAATCGGAATCCCGAGATGCGTATCTGCGGTTCCTGGACGGAGCGGGGGACGCCCCGTTGCGTCGAATTGGTGGGCCGGAGCATGTCACGGGGTCCTGCTTCGTGTTTTCGCCTGAATTCGATCGTGTTCTCCTGTGTTTCCATCGCAAGGGGCAGTTCTGGGTGCAGTTCGGCGGCCACGTCGAGTCGGAGGACGCGTCGGTGGCGGAAGCTGCACAGAGGGAGGCCCGCGAGGAGTCCGGAATTGATGACCTGGTCCTGCTTTCTCGAGCGATCGTGGATCTTGACCGCCACGACCTGCATGGGGGATTCTCATGTACCGCCCACTGGGATGTGGGGTTCGCCGCGGCCGCAGACCCGGATGCGGAGATCGCCGTGAGTGATGAAAGCGAGGACGTCCGCTGGTTCCCGATCAATGAATTGCCAGTTCAAGTGCCGGCAGGCTTCTGCGCTCGCTTGGAACGCGCCCGGCGAACTGCGATGTCACTGAGTCCGACACGGATCGGTTAAAAGTGCCCGACAGGATCTCCGTGGAGGCGGCCATCCATGATGTGTCCATTGCGCACATCGCAGAAGAGGGACCCCTGACCTGGTTCCGGTCTGAATGGCTCATTGATCCGCGCCCGCTGGCAGCCGATGTGTGGGTGTTCTCGCCGGACTTCCAACGCATACTCGTCGTTCAGCATCGCTGGCGGGGCCTCGTACCGCCTGGCGGACGAGTGGAACCGGGCGAGACGCCGCGCGAGGGGGCAATTCGCGAACTTGCGGAAGAGACCGGCGTCGAACTCCCTATTGCCGACCGCCCGGCTTTCGCAGCTGCTCGCTCCTACCGGTCAGACTGGTCAGCGACACTGAACTTGTCCTACTGGACGATCGCCGACCCCGCGACCGAGCTCCTGCCGGAGGAGGGCCAACCCGCCCAGTGGGTCGACGTTCGCTCGGACTGGCGAAGGTTCCACAAACCGGATGCAGCTGTGATTGCCCAGCGTCGGACTATGTCCCTACTTATCCGTCCTTCGATTGCCTTGCATGGGGCGTGGCTAGAGGCGCACGACGAATGGGGCGACGGTCTCCACGAGGATGGCTTCGGTTTGGTTGAGACCGACGACGTCCGATCGTCGGAGGGATTCCGCATGTTCGTTGATCGGCTCTTAGTCAAGGAAGCATCGCGTGGCGACGACGGCGGCACCTTTCGGTGGATCGTCGAGGACGGTGAAGTCCTCGGGGGAATCGCTCTGCGCCATGAATCCGCGCAGGACGTGGACGTGCTGGGACACGTTGGCTATGGCCTCCGACCGTCGGCCAGGGGCCGCGGCCTTGCCGCTGCGGCGCTCCGGGAAATGCTGTGCCTGGCGAATGCCCGAGGTATGGATCGAGTGGTGGTCGCCTGCTTCGTGGACAACGTTCCCTCGGTGAAGACTATTGAACGTTGCGGAGGCGTTCTGGACCGAGTCGTCATGACAGACCGAGGAGAAGTCGGACGCTACACGATCGGGCTAGCGTCCAGCGATCGATGAGGGCCGCGCCGCGACCATGAAAACGTCCACCGGATCCTCGGTTTCCAGGACAAAGCCGTGGCGTTCGTAGAGGCGTCGGGCCGGGCTGCCCTGGAGCACGTTGAGCCGGAACGGTCGGTGGTCCTTGGACTCACCCATGACCCGCTGAAGCACGCCGGCCCCAAGTCCTTGTCCCTGGAAGTCCGGAGCGAGGTAGAAGTGTTCGATCCACAGCTCATAGGGCTCCGGGCGGACAGCGATGACACCGGCGCATTGCCCTTCGACGGCAATGACAAGGGTGTGTTCCGGCTGGAACGCATTCAAGAAACGCTCCCGAACCCGGACCGGGTCCCAACGCCCAAGCCGCTCCAAGTCAGGACGCATGACGACGGCGCGCAGTTCGGCGATCCAGTCGGCATCGGTGGGCAGGGCGGGACGGAGCGAGAATTCGGCAGGCACTGGACTATTCAACCCCATGCGTCAAGAAGTGAGCACCCTCACCGGATTCCCCCGCGTCCACGCGCGGACGTCCTCGAACGCTTCGCCATAGAAGCGGGCGTAGCTTTGCGAGGTGACGTAACCCAAATGCGGAGTCAGCACGGTGCGCGGCGCCGTGAGGAGGGGGTGGTCCGCTGGCAGGGGCTCGACATCGTACACGTCCAGGGCCGCGCCGCCGAGCCAGCCCTCGTTGAGCCCGCGGAGGAGCGCCGCTTCGTCCACGATCGGCCCGCGGGCTGTGTTCACCAGGACGCCTTCCGGGCCGAGGAGCCTTAGCTCGTCCTCCCCGACGAGCTCCCGGGACCGTTCCGATAAGCGCACGTGGACACTAACGACGTCGGCCTCCCGGAACAGGGCTTCCTTGCTCACCTTCCTGGCGCCCGCCGCAGCGGCAGTCTCTTCCGTGAGGTTCGGACTCCAAGCAATGACATCCATGCCAAACGCCTTGCCGTAGCCAGCGATTTTGCTCCCGATCTTGCCGAGTCCCAGCACCCCTAAGGTCTTCCCTGACAGTTCGAAACCCACCGTGCTCTGCCAACTTCCAGCGCGGAGCTGATGGTCCTCGAGCGGCACCTTGCGTGCGAACGCCAGAAGGAGGGCCCACGTGAGCTCGGGCGCTGCGGTGGGTGAACCGCCCGTCCCACAGACAGTGATGCCCTGCTCCCCGGCCGCGCGCACGTCGATGGCTGCGTTGGCCATCCCCGTGGTGACCAGGAGTTTCAGCTTCGGCAGTTGCCGGAGGATCCCGGCGTCGAAAGTGGTCCGTTCCCGCATGGCCATGATGATGTCGAAGTCGCGGAGGGCATCCACGGCGTCCTCCAAAGGCTCCGTGAAGACGGTGACATCGACGCCGTCGTCGGTAAGCTCAGCCCACGGCGCGTAATCGTAGGCGACTGCTTGGTAGTCGTCGAGGATGGCAAGGCGCCGGCCCATGGAATTCCCTTTCGCTTGTCCGGATCGCGAATCCGGATACGTGGAAAGGTACACCCCGCAGCTGGCCCTAGCTCTTCGGCAAGCCCGGCGGGTTCAGTTCCGACTTCTGGATTGCCTCCGCCGAAAGGCCCCAGCGGTCCAGGATCTTGCCGTAGGTGCCGTCCTTGATGAGCGAGTTCAGGCCTGCCTGGGCTGCCGCCGCGAAACCGTTGCCCTTCTTGGTGGTCACCGCGATGCTCGCCTTGAGCGGCCATCCGCCGTCAACCAGGCCCACGTTCTTTGTCTTGCCGTCGGTCTGCGATTTGTAGGACGCGGTCGCGTTCGGCCCGAACGTCAGGTCCGCACGGCCCGACTGAAGCGCCAGCGTGGAGGCCGAGTCGTCGTCGTAATACTGGAACTCAACCGGCTTCAAACCGTTCTTCTTGTTCTCGGCGTCCCAGCGCAACAGGATTGCTTCCTGGTTGGTGCCCGAGCCCACAATGATCCGCTTGCCCGCCACGTCCGGAGCCGAGTCCACCTTCGTAATGGGGCTGTCGCTCTTGGCGTAGAAGCCCAGTTTGTCCTCTCGGTAACTGGCGAAGTCGAACTTGAGCTTGCGCTCTTCCGTCACGGTGACGTTAGAGATGACGGCCTCGTACTTGCCCGATTCCACGCCCAGCGGCCAGTCGGCCCAGGCCGTCGGAACAATGTCCGCCTTGAGTCCCAGGGATTCCGCCAGCGCGACGGCGATGTCCACCTCGTTGCCCACCGGCGTCTTGTTGTCCGTGGCATAGACGGCAAGCGGCGCGGAGAATGGGCTCAAGGCGACGGTCAGCTTGCCGTCCGCCTTGACCGACTCGGGCACCAGGGCGGCGGCTTCCGGCGAGACCTGAACTTGGAAGCGGTTCTGCTCGGGCGCCAGATTGAAGGTTTTGCCCGCGGACGCGGACGACGACGGTGCTGACGCGGCCGAGGCGCCCGGGTCCGAGCACGCGGCGAGGCCGAGAGTGGCGGTCACGGCGAGTGCCAGTGCGGTGCCTGTTTTGAGGCGTGAAATAGCCATGGAGTCCCCTTCGAAAGTGATGGATGGTGTGCGTTGCAGCAACTATCCGGCAGGGCCGAGCACTGGTCAAAGCGCTGTGAAACGCTGGGATACACGGGTTAACGGAGGTTCATCAGAGTTCCCGAGGAGTCACACTCGAGCCACGGTGTAGGCTTCCCACACAACCGCCGACACGTGAGGAGATTTTTCGTGAGCAACGAGCAAACCCCTGTCAATCAGGCGCTGGATTCCTATGCAGCTGCTGTCCACGCGAGGGACGTTGACGCGTTCACTTCGCTCTACGACGACAACGTCCACATCTACGATTCCTGGGGGCAATGGCAATACACGGGAATCGAGGCGTGGCGGTCGATGGCGAGCGAATCTCCCACGAGCACTCTTCCTTGCCCATCGATATGGAAACCGGCAAAGGCATCTTCACGAGTTGAGACGGAACCCACGCAAGCGGGAGAAATAACCCGGGCGCCGCCGTCGTTGTCGCAAGAGTGGCCGGGAAACCGGCCCCTCGAACGAAACCACCTTCGAAAGGCCGGCATAACGTGACTGTTCCCCTCTCCATCCTCGACCTGGCAGTCATCGGCAAAGGCCAGACGGCGGCGGAGAGCTTCGCCGGGAGCGTCGCCATGGCGCAACTGGCCGAACGGCTCGGCTACCGCCGGATCTGGTACGCCGAACACCACAACATGGGCTCGATCGCTTCCTCGGCCACGAGCGTCCTGATTGCCCACATCGCCGCCAACACGAGCACCATCCGGCTCGGCGCCGGCGGCGTCATGCTGCCCAACCACTCGCCGCTCACCATCGCGGAGCAGTTCGGCACCCTTGAGACGCTGCACCCTGGCCGCATCGACCTCGGCCTTGGACGGGCGCCAGGCAGTGACCAGAACACAATGCGAGCACTCCGCCGCGATCCCATGGCTGCGGACACGTTCCCGCAGGATGTGTTGGAGCTGCAGGGCTACCTCACGGGACCCACGCGCATCCAGGGCGTCGAAGCCACGCCTGGAAAGGGCACCAACGTGCCGCTCTACATCCTCGGCTCCTCCCTGTTCGGGGCGCATTTGGCGGCGCAGCTCGGCCTGCCCTACGCCTTCGCCTCGCACTTCGCACCCAACGCGCTGCAGGACGCCGTCGCCGTCTACCGCCGCGAGTTCAAGCCGTCCGAGCAGCTGCAGGAGCCCTACGTGATAGCGGGCGTCAACGTGGTGGCCGCAGATTCGGCGGCCGAAGCCCAACGGCTCTTCCTCGAGGTCAAGCGGGACCGCGTCTCCCGATTCCTCGGCGGCGGACGCGAATTTACCGACGCCGAAGCGGACCTCATCCTCGACTCGCCGCAAGGCCAGCACATCGCGCAAATGGTCAAGTACTCCGCCGTGGGCACGCCGGAAGTGGTGCGCGATTACCTCGACGAATTTGCCCGGCACGCCGATGCCGACGAACTGATCGTCGCTCACCAGAGCACGGGCACGGAGCAGCGCCTGCGTTCCGTGGAACTGGTGGCGGAAGCCGTGGGGTTGGCGCGGGTTTAGCAAGCTGGGAAACCTAACGGCCGGTGCGGCAGTCATCCGGAAGCGTGCGTCTAAGCTGGGCCCACGCCGTCGGGGTCCCTGACCGAGCTTGCGAGGTTAGGGAGACGGCGGGGCGGTACGAGCGAGCACGCGGAGGATGGGTGCTGCGCCGCCCAAACGTAACCAAGCAAACTCGTTACACCCCGGCAATACGCGGGTCATGGAGGCGAAACTACCCGGGCGGAAACTGGACGAATCACCCGGAAGGATCGTCCCCATGGCTACTCCGCTCAATTTGTCCGTGGCCGATTCGGCGCTGCTCACAAAATCGCTTCCGTTGGGCCTCCTGCGGACCGCAGTCCAATCCGAGGCCGCCCACGATGGAATCACTCCGGAGCTGCTCGCGGAACTGAGAATGCTGGCCCGCACTCCGGGGCTTCTGGTGGCCTGCAACTACGGTGGAACCCTCTGCGCTGCGGAAGGCGTATCTACTGAGACGCTGCCCTTGGGGAGTGCCGCCGTCGCACTCCGGGCACTGGCGGCGCTGCCGAACACGCACACTGCCGTCATCTCAGGCAGGTCGCTGCGGGACCTTGCCGCGGTGTCAAGGCTGCCGGCGGAAGTCCACTTGGTAGGTTCGCACGGCGCCGAGTTCGACATGACCTACGCGTACAGCGTCTCGATGGCCACGGAAGCCGTCCTTCAACAGGCAGCCACCGCCCTCAACGAATCCATCGGGTTCGAAAAGGGCATCAGCATTGAGCGTAAGCCCGTGGCCGTAGCCATCCACACTAGGCCGGCCACTCCTGCGGTCGTGGCACGGGTGACCCGCGAGGCGCACCAGATAGCCCGTGAATTGGGCCTGTTTTTCATTGTGGACGGATCTGTACTGGACCTGTCCATCGTGGAGCCCTCCAAAGACGCCGCGCTGGAGCATCTGCGCACACAGTTGGGGGCCAGCGCGGCCCTGTTTGCCGGCGACGCGGACAGCGATGAACTCGCGATCGCCACCCTGCGGGGCCCGGATCTTGGCCTGCACGTTGGTGATGGAGAAACCAAGGCGCGCAACCGCTTGCCGGACCCGGAATCCTTCGCCAAAGTGCTCGCCATCCTGTTCGAGCTGCGCCGTGCGTGGCTGTTCGGCGAGGACGCCATGGGGCTGGAGCGGCATTCGATGATCGGCAACGGGACCTCGACGGCGCTGATCACCCCGGAAGCCAAGATCTGCTGGATGAGCCATCCCCTCCCGGATTCCGGCTCCTTGTTTGCCCACATCCTCGGTGGCGACCCGGCCGGCCACTTCAGCGTGGAACCGGTCAAGACGTCGAAGGTGCTGGGCCAGCGCTACGTGGACAACACCATGATCGTGGAGACGCGCTGGGCGGACGTCACGGTCACCGACTATCTTGAGCCGGCACCGGACGGCATCACCAGCCTGGTACGTGTCCTGTCCGGAACCGGCAGCGCGCGGATTGTTTTCGCACCGCGGCCGGACTACGCTAACGCCCCGTTCAACATGGAAATCCGCGGCGACGAGTTGCACGTCGTCGGCACCTCGGATCCCATCATCCTCTTCGCTCCCGGAGTGTCCTTCAGAGTCACGAGCGACGGAAAGCACGGCACCGCCACCGCGGAAGTCAGCCTCGCGTACGGTCCCGTCGTCATGAACCTGAGGTGCGGAGACACTGAGCCGACGACGCCGGACCCCGCCGGAGAGCTCGCCCGGCGGGCCGCCGTCGCGCACCAATCCCGGCAGTGGGTCCGTGGGCTGGAACTGCCCGACATGAAACCGTCGCTGGTGCGGCGCTCGGCCCTGGTCCTGAAAGCCCTGGTGCACGAGCCGACCGGGGCTGTCCTCGCGGCGCCAACCACGTCGCTGCCGGAAGGGATCGGCGGCACCCGCAACTGGGACTACCGCTACTGCTGGCTCCGCGACGGCTCGATGACGGTCAATGCGCTGGTGGACCTGGGTTCCACCGAGGAGGCAGACGGTTTCCTCCGCTGGCTCGGCCGCATCCTTGAGAACGCTCCCGGGCCGGAATGGCTGCACCCCCTGTACTCCGTGACCGGCTCCCCGTTGTCCACGGAGGCCATTATCGAGAGCCTCCCCGGTTATGCCGGCTCGCGGCCCGTGCGGATCGGGAATGCCGCCGATCACCAGGTGCAGCTGGACGTTTTCGGGCCGATCGCCGAACTCATCCAGACCCTCAGCAGACGCCGCGCGATGCTGCCGGACGAGCACTGGAAACTGATGGAGCAGATGGCGTCGGCCGTGCTGGCCCGCTGGCACGAACCCGACCATGGCATCTGGGAAGCCCGGCGGGCGCCACGGCACCACATCTACACCAAGGTGATGTGCTGGGTGACCCTGGACCGGGCCATGCAGACAGCGGTCCGATTCCGGCGCCCCATCGGTCCCGAGTGGGAGGAAACGGCCAACCTCATCCGCGCGGAAGTCCTCCGCGAGGGCTGGGATGATTCCGCGAGCTCCTACACCGTGGCCTACGACAGCCCGGACCTCGACGCGGCCGTGTTGCATATCGGACTCTCGGGCCTGCTGGATGTCCGCGACCAGCGCTTCCTGGACACCGTCACCGCCGTCGAGCGGGAACTTCGGGTGGGTCCCACCGTGTTCCGGTACAGGTACGACGACGGCCTGCCGGGTTTGGAGGGCGGGTTCCACATCTGCACCACTTGGCTGATCGAGGCGTACCTGGCCGTCGGTCGACTGGACGATGCGCTTGAGTTGTTCAACCAGCTCGTGGCCCTCTTCGGCCCGACCGGTCTGCTTTCCGAGGAATTCGACCCGGGCACCGAGACCCACTTGGGAAACCACCCGCAGGCGTATTCGCATTTGGGCTTCATCCGCTGCGCGCAGCTCCTGGACAGGTACCTCGACTCGGTGGACGAAGAGTAGGCGCAAGGACACCAGCCGGCCGCCCCGCCCAACTGACTCGCACTTAATGTCGTTTTCAGCGCCCAAAACGACAACAAATGCGAGCTAGTGGTGTGTTTCAGTTTTGCTTGATGGTTTCGAGGGCAACGCGGCC
>NZ_JBZAYA010000027.1:0-36806 GCF_058244265.1 Arthrobacter sp. SE2
CCCGCCAAGCCGCACGCCGCTTCTTCAAAAACGACACCCACTCCATCGTCGTGAAAACCCTCCAACTCCTCGCGGCGAGGGGCGAGGTTGACCCGAGTGCGCCGTCGTACGCGATTGACCGGTACAAGCTTCTTGACGTGACTGCCGGAACCACCGGCGGTTCGGGAGGCGACTCCTAACAGCTGTAAAAAAGAATCGGCGGTAGAGCTCCGTGAGCACTACCGCCGATTTGTTGTTACGCTCCGAGCGAGCGTCGATCCACCACGAATCCTGTGGCGGCATTCTCCCTGACTGCGTTGATACCGGCCACGAGGGCCGCAATATCCGGGAACTTGGGCGATACCGCCACTACCGTTCCATCATCAGCCTTCAACCGGAAACGGAACGATTGCTCCCCCGCTGTCAAGATTTCGAAAATGCCAGACATAAAACCTCTTTCCACCGCGGATGCGTCATTGCATCCCCTTCGATGACCACTGACTCTCGTGAAGTCCATAAGAGAATATCGGCCATGGGAGCCTGCCAGAAGGCCTACCCACGGGTAATATTCAACCTTTTTCGGTAGACCTACAGTGGAATGCAAGGTGAACCTAGAGATCTCGCGAGGGCACATGGATAGTGTGAACCCCATGAACGATTCCAGCCCTGCTCCCACCACTGGTGTGCTGTTGGCCGGCGGCGCAGGGACACGCCTGGGCCTCGGCCCCAAGGCGCTGCTGCCCTTCCACGGCCACACCTTGGTGGAGGTACTCGCCAAGACATTGCTCGACGGCGGATGCCTCAAGGTCGTCGTGGTGCTCGGGGCCGGAGCCGAGGATGTCCGACGCGCGACGGACCTGGGCGGGTATCTCGTGGCGGACAACCCGGAGTGGGCGTCCGGCATGTCCAGCTCGTTTCGTACCGGTCTTGCGGCGGCTACCCATGGCCACAACGTGATGGTGGCTCTCGTGGACCAGCCCGGGTTGACCTCCGGCGTCGTCGCCAGGCTGCTGGCCGCGCACCAACCCGGCCGTGTGACCGCAGCAGGATACGCGGACACTGTCTTCAACGGCAGCAACACAACAAAACTCCGGCGCGGCCACCCCTTGATCATCGACGCCACCCTCCGTGCCGACGTCGCCGAGTCCGCCGTGGGCGACGCCGGAGCCCGCCGTTTCCTCAAGGCGCACCCCGGGCTGGTGGACGTCGTCGACTGCAGAGACCTCGCCGACGGAGCCGACGTGGACACGAAGGACAAGCTACACCTCCTCAGCGACTAGCCACCCCCAACTGACTAGCCACCCCCAACTGACTAGCAATACATGTCGTTTTGAGGGCTCAAAACGGCATTAAATGCGAGCCAGTTGGGTGGGGGTGGAGGCGTCGGCGTCCTTCAGCGCAAGGTAGATCTTGTCCCGGGCGATGGGGAGCGCCGCGAACCGCACCCCTGTGGCGTTTCGGATGGCGTTCGCCAGCGCAGGTGCCACGGGGTTGAACGGGCTCTCGCTCATGGACTTCGCACCGAGCGGCCCCATCTGGTCGTTCGTTTTCGCGAAGTACACCTCACTGCGTGGCACGTCCGCAAAGGAAGGGATGTGGTACTGCCGCAGGATGTCTGTGGTGACCTTACCTGCATCGTTCACGCGGACTTCTTCATACAGCGCGACACCCAGCGCCTGCGCGATTCCGCCTTCCACCTGGCCGCGGCATTGCCGCGGGTTGACCACGACGCCGGCATCGGCCGCTTGGACGCTCTGCAGAATCCGGAGCTCTCCCGTGCCGGTGTTCACGGCCACCCGGAATCCGTGGACGTTGAAGGCGACCGAACGCGGGGTTCCGCCCCAACGCCCTTCGGCGGCGAGTTCCACGCCCTGTTGCTGCCCGGCGTCGTACACCTCCGCGAGCGCCAAGACCCGCTCACCGCAGCGCACAGCACCGTCTTCGAGCACGCAATCCGCCTCCGAAACACCCGCGTACACGGCAGCCACAGCCCGGATCCGGAGCGCGAGCTCTTGTGCCGCGAGCAAGGTTGCCTGTCCGGCCACCACGGTTCCTGCTGAGCCGAATGCGCCGGTATCGTGCTCCACAAGGTCAGTGTCGGACTGGCGCACGGTAACGTTCGACGCTGTGGTGGACAGTGCGGTCGCGGCAAGTTGGGCGTGGACCGTGGTGGTGCCGTTGCCGAACTCGGCGGTCCCGACGGCGGCGTCGAACGTGCCGTCCGGCAGGAGCCTGAGGCGCGTATGGGCGAAGTGGCCGCGCGGCGGAACGGTGTCGATCATGGACAGCGCGGAGCCGACGCCGGTGGACCACTCCGGGCCGAGATTGTCGAGGCCAGCGTCCCGGTAACGTTTCTCGCCCCTTTCGAGGGCATCGCGGACCAACGCCATGCACTGCTCCAGTCCGTAGCTCCCGTAGAAAACATCATCTTCCGGTTCCGGGTTGGTCGAGAGCATGTCGTCTCCCGGCCGGACCATGTTCTTGAGCCGGAACTCCAAGGGGTCCATGCCGATTCCGACGGCGAGTTCATCCACCGCGGATTCGATCGCGAAGATCATCTGGCTCAGGCCGTAGCCACGGAAGGCGCCGGCCGGGACTGTGTTGGTGTAGACGGCCTGCGCATCCACTTTCTTGTTGGCGCAGTTGTAGACGGCCAAGGACTCGCCGCAACCGTGGAACATCACTCCGGGCGCGTGGTTTCCGTACGCACCGGTGTTGGTGACCACGTCCAGCTGCATCGCCGTCAGGTGGCCGTCCCGGCTCGTCCCGGCCTTGACCTTGATGGTGAAGGGGTGGCGCGTGGTGGTGGAGGTGAATTGTTCGGTGCGGGTGAACTCGACTTGCACGGGCCGGCGCAGTTTGAGGGCCGCCATGGCCACGAGGTCCTCGGTGAGCACTTCCTGCTTACCACCGAACCCTCCGCCCACGCGGCCGGCCACCACGCGGATGCGGTCCTCAGGAAGATCGAACACGCGGGCCAGGGTGCGCCGGACCAGGAACGGGACCTGACTGGAGGAACGCACCATGAGCCGGTCCTCCCCTGGATTCTCAGAGGGCTCCACCCAGGCGATGGAGCAGTGCGTTTCCATCGCGACATGCTGTACCCGCTGGGTCTGGTACGTGTTCTCGTGGATGAAGTCGGCCGCTGCGAATCCGGCTTCGACGTTCCCCAGCTCGGAATGGACCTCCGCCACGACGTTGTCCTGCGGGCGGGAAATCCGGGCCGTTTCCGCGTCCTTCTCCCCGTGAATCGCGGGCGCACCGGGCAGCAAGGCGTCCTGGGGTGAGAAGACCGCGTCCAGGAGTTCGTACTCCACCTTTATGGCCCGGGCCCCGGCTTCCGCTGCGCCCACCGATTCGGCGACGACGGCGGCAACCCGCTGGCCTATGAAGCGCACCACGTCGTCGAGGACACGGGTGTCGTCGGGATCGTCGGTGTAAAGCTCGTGCTGGGCCGTTGAGAACAACCGGGCCGGCGCGTCCTCATGGGTGAAAACCGCGACGACGCCCGGCACCTGGAGGGCCGCCGTCGTATCGATGGAAACAATGCGGGCATGCGCGTGGGGCGAGCGCAGCAACTTGAGATGCAGCAGTCCCGGGAGCTGTTCTGCCGGGACGTCGAGGGTGTACCGGGCGGCGCCGGTGACGACGGCGCGCCCCGCGGGGGCGGGAACGTTGTCCCCGAGCCGGCCCGTGTGGGGTTGGGCGACCGCACCGCCGTCGGGCTCCTCCGTGTGACTGCCGCACACTGCGTCCGCAATGGAGCGGTAACCCGTGCAGCGGCACAGGTTTCCCTTGAGGTTCCGCGGGAGATTCGCCTTCTGTTCCTCGTCGAAGGTGGCGGCGGTCATCATCATGCCCGCTGTGCAGAAGCCGCACTGGAAGCCCTGGTTATCCAGGAACTGCTCCTGTACGGGATGCAGCTCTTCCCCGCTCGACAACCCCTCGATCGTGGTGACCGAGTGGCCTTCGGCGCGGACGGCCGGGTAGATGCAACTGTGCACAGGTTTACCGTCGACGTGGACGGTGCACGCGCCGCAGTCGCCGCCGTCGCACCCTTTCTTGACGCCGAAGTTGCCCTGTTCGCGCAGGAACGTCCGAAGGCACTGGCCCGGGCGGGGTGCGGCCTCGGTGGCTGTTCCGTTGATCTCGATTGCCATGCTCAGGCCTCCTTCTGTGCGGGTTGGGTGGATGGTTGCGGCGAGGTGGCGTGCGGCGGCCAGAAATCTCCCGAGACCGTGAGGGGTCCGTCGCCTGATACCGGACCGCACAGTTCTGCGCGGATCTCCTCGGCGAGCCGGAACGTCATATCGAGACGCCATTCGGGGAGCCCGTGGATGTCATCGTGGTACAGCTCCGTGGGGATCGAATGCCCGACGGCGGCGGCCAGCTGCTCAGCGTCCGGCAGCTCCGCCGCGGCGAACCGCAGCTGCACGGGCCGCTTGGTGGCGGCGGTGACGGTGAGGACCAGGCTGCCATCGGCGTCGAGCCTTCCGATCAGCAGCACCCCGGATCGCCCGAGGTTGCTGAGGGAGAGCCGGCGGAAGGCCACCTTCGCCGCCAAGGCCGACGCCGGCAGGTGGATGCTGCGCAGGAGCTCGCCGGGTGCCAGGCAGTTCTTCCCGTCCCCGGTGACGAACTCTGCCACTGGAACAGTGCGGCTGCTGCCGTGCCGGCCAAGGATGGTGGCCCTGGCATCCAGGCCGGCGCACAGCGAAATCATCGGCCCGGCCGGGAGTGAGGTGCACACATTGCCGCCAACGGTGGACATGTTCCACACCTTGAACGAGGCCACGAAGGAGTCGCAGCACGGGCGGAAAAGATCCAGTCCCGGCCAGTTCCGGCCGGCCACGGCGTCCGACACCGGCAGAGCGTAAAGCTCGGCGACGGTGCAGGTGGCGGCCAGCTCAATGCCGGCGTCGCTCACGGTTAGGGCCGGCCATCCTGCCTGGCCCAGATCAAGCAACCGCTTGAGGGGCTCCTCGCTGCCCACCGGACTGCCGTAGGAGAACAATACCGTGCCGCCGGCGAGCCAGGCGTCGCCCTCGCGCCACTGGCCTGGATCCGTGGTGGCAACGACGGACTCGATGGTGTTCATGTCCATGGGGTCACCTTGCTTTGTTCGGGGGTGTTGTGGTGAATCGGTCCTGCGCTGTCCTTGAGCGAACCCCAGGCAGAGACCGGGTGCGGCGCGCGGGACGCGAGGATTTCGGCGGTAATGGAAACAGCCACTTCGGCCGGGGTGACAGCACCAAGGTCCAGGCCGATCGGCGAATGCAGGCGTTCGAGGGCATCTGCCGGGATGCCGCAGTCCAGCAGTCCGTCGATCCGCTGCCGGTGGCTGCGTCTGGAACCCATGGCTCCCACATAGGCGAGATCCAAAGAGAGAGCTGTTTCCAGCAGGGGAATATCGAATTTGGGATCGTGGGTCAGCACGCACACGACGGTGCGGGAATCGATCCGGCCGGCGGCTGCTTCCGCGGCAAGGTAGCGGTGCGGCCAGTCGGTGACGAGATGGTCGGCGGCGAGGAATCGGCCTTGGCTCGAAAAAGCGGGCCGGGCATCGCACAAAGTGACCTCGTAGCCCAGGAGTTTCCCGGCGGGGAGCAAGGCCGCCCCGAAGTCGTTGGCGCCAAAGATCAGCATGCGGGCCGCGGGAAGACGGCTCTCCACGAAGAGGGAAATGGGTTCGGCTTCCGGCGCGGAGCCCCCGCAACCTTCGGCCGGGGCGAGACGCACCAGCCCTGCCCGGCCGCCATGCAGGAGTGGTTCGAGCTGCGCCGCGGCCGCGCGGATCAGGGCGTCATCCCCGCCAAGAAGGGCCGAAAGTTCCTGTGAACCAGTGGCGGAAAAACCCGCCGGATCAGGAACGACGACGGCGCCTCCCGCGGCGTCGAGCCTGCGGATGAGTGCCAGGGAAGAGCCTCCTGAAGCGGCATTCAACAAGGCCAAATCCAGGCCGTCGGCCCTAGTCGGCTGGATGTGGACTTCCAGCTCGCCGCCACACGTGAGCCCGACCGCGAACGCGTCCTCGGCGCTGTAGCCGAACGACTCGAGGCGACTGCCGCCGTCGTGCATTGCTTGAAGGGCGGATTCCACCACGGCGCCTTCCACGCAACCTCCGGAGAGGCTGCCAAGGACGTCCCCGTGTTCGGAAACCAGCATGGACGTGCCGAGCGGCCGGGGCACGGAGCCTCCCGAGGCCACGATGGTGGCGACGGCGCATCGCTGCCCGGAGACCGCGGGCCGCCACGTGCCCAGCGAAGGCATCAAATCCAGCATGGCAACACCTCCTTTACTGAGGTCCCGGACCGGAGACCCGCCCGGGGCAGTGTGCGATCTTGCCTCATATTCTCATTCCTTGCGTCTATACAGGAGAGCTTCGGGTAAACGGACAACCCGTTACGTGAAGAGGACCGGGGCGGGCCTCTCAATTCCCACCCCGGTCCTTAGCGGAGCGGACGCACCTCACCGCCGCCCACCGTCGTCGTCCGCTTTATGCGGTTGGGGACGATCGGCGGACGCCTATTCATTGCGGTGATTTGCGGCCGGACCGCCGTCTCAATGGCCGGCTACGATCCCATGAGTGCGCTGATCGGCCCGCGGGCAAAGTAGATCAAGAAACCCACGGTCACAACCCACATGAGCGGATGGACCTTCCTGCCCTTCCCCGATGCCGAGTGGATCACGGCCCAGGAGATGAATCCGACGCCGATGCCGTTGGCGATGGAATACGTCAGCGGCATGGTGACGATGGTGAGGAAGGCGGGCAGTGCCACGGAGAACTTGGAGAACTTGATCTCGCGGATCTGCGCCATCATCATTGCGCCCACCACCACCAGGGCCGCGGCTGCGACCTCGAGCGGAACCACGCTGGTGAGCGGGGTCAGGAACATCGAACCCAGGAACAGCAGACCGGTGACTACCGACGCGAGGCCGGTGCGGGCACCTTCGCCAATCCCGGCAGCGGAGTCGATGTACACGGTGTTGGACGAGCCCGACGTCGCGCCGCCGGCTACCGCGCCCAGGCCTTCGACGATGAAGGCCGCCTTGAGCTTGGGGAACGTCCCGTCCTTGTATGCCACGCCGGCGCTCTTGGCGAGGCCGGTCATGGTGCCCATGGCGTCGAAGAAGTTGGTGAACACCAGGGTGAACACCAGCATCGTGGCCGCCAGGCCGCCGATGCGGGAGAACGAACCGAAGAGGTCGAAGTGGCCCACCAAGCTGAAGTCCGGTGCGGAAACCAGCTGGCCGGACAGGACCGGGGTGTTGAGGTGCCAGCCACCGGGATTGGCGGCGCTGCCAGGCCCGATGTGCATGACGGCCTCGACGACGGCGGCGAGGACCGTGGTGGCGACGATTCCGATCAGGAGGCCGCCTTGGATCTTGCGGGCCACGAGGATTCCCATGACCAGCAGACCGACAATGAAAACGAGGGTGGGTATGGAGGTGATGGAACCATCGTTGCCGAGCTGTACCGGCGGTCCGCCTTTTGTGGCGCGGACGAAACCGGAATCGACGAAGCCGATGAAGGCGATGAACAGGCCGATGCCAACGGTGATGGCGGCCTTGAGTTCCTTGGGGACAGCTTTGAAGATCGCGGTCCGGGCGCCCGTGACGCCGAACAGGACAATCAGGATGCCGTTGATGACCACCAGTCCCATGGCTTCAGGCCAGGTGACTTCATGGATGACGGCGACTGCGAGGAACGAGTTGATTCCCAAGCCCGCGGCGAGCCCGAACGGCAGGTTCGCGATCAGGCCGAAGAGGACCGTCATGACACCGGCGGTCAGGCCGGTAACTGCCCCGACCTGCGCTGCGGACAACCAACCGCCCGCCACATCCGTGGGTGCGTTCTGGGCTGAGAATCCGCCCAGGATCAGGGGGTTGAGGATAACGATGTATGCCATCGTGAAGAACGTGACGATGCCGCCGCGGAATTCGCGGGCCAGCGTGGAGCCACGCTTGGTGATCTGGAAGAAACGATCCAGGAAGGAGTTCGACGCCGGGGGCTGGGGGCTGCTGCCCCGCTGTGCCAGTCCGGTTGCCGTGTGCTTTTCGCGTGCATCTGTCTGCCCTGCGCCGGAAGGCGCAGCCTGCTTTTCAGTTGCCGTTCGCATTTCTGCGGGGTCCAGGATTGTCATTTCAGCCACCGGCCCTAGTAGTCAATCCTGGAGTCAAGCGTGTTCCAGGTGTTGAACGGTTCCAGGATGGCCGGGGCCTGAGGGTCGCCCAGTTCCAGCTTGCGGACCGGCATGAGCGTGTCCCGGTCTTCGTTCTCGAAGTATTCGTAGAAGACGGCGTCGTCGAAGCCGACGGATGCGGCGTCGTGCCGGTCTGCTGCGAAAACCACGTTTCCGATGCGGGCCCAGAGCGCCGAGGCGAGGCACATGGGGCATGGCTCGCAGCTCGTGTAGAGGGTGGCTCCGCTGAGATCGAAGGTGCCGAGCTCGCGGCAGGCATTGCGGATGGCGGTGACCTCGGCGTGGGCCGTGGGGTCGTTGGTAGCGGTGACCCGGTTGACGCCTTCGAAGGCGCGGCCATCCGCGGTAACAATGACGGCGCCGAACGGCCCGCCGCTGTTGAGGACATTGGCTGTTGCCAGCTCAATGGAAGTGGCCAAGAAATGTTCGGCCGTGACGGTGGTACTCATGTGCGACTTCCTTAGTGCTGAGGAAGCCTGTAACCAGGGAGGCGTCTGGACATGACAGACCAGTGCTGCGATTACCAGGCTTCAGCATGTGCTTTTGAAGGTTTCGCCTGGTAGATAGCTTCCCGGAGTCCGGGTGCCCGCCTTTGGCAAATTGAGATTAGCACCGGAGATGTGAGCCGCGCCATAGTTTCTGGAAAAAAAGTTTCGAGATGTGAAATTCGTGCTGAACGCCGGGCGTGAGGCCGGGCCCGGGCGCCGGTCACATTGACGCACTACGGGGAGCCACCTACGCTGGGTGCCACCGGCAGGGTTGACCTCCGGGACCTGGATCAGCAGACAGGAACCACTGAGCTGGAACGCAATTACGCCGACCAGACAAGGATCCCCGTGTCCCCGACATCCGACTTCCGATTTCCAGCAGCCCCAGCAACAGACCCGGCCGCTTCCCGGCTCTGGATCAAGAATCCCCTCGATGTGTTCACCGCCAACGGGCTCGACGCCCGCGGCGGCATCGTGGTCAGCGATGGGAAAATCGCCGAGCTCGTCCCCGCAGGAAAGCGCCCTTCCGCGCCGTGCCATGAAACTTTCGACGCCGGCAGCCACGTTCTGCTTCCGGGTCTTATCAACACGCACCACCACTTCTACCAAACACTCACACGCGCCTGGGGCCCGGTGGCGAACGCCCCCCTGTTCCCTTGGCTACAAAACCTGTATCCCGTATGGGCGCGGTTGACGCCGGACAGCCTCGAACTTGCCGTGAAAGTAGCACTCGCGGAACTCCTGCTTTCCGGCTGCACCACGGCGGCCGACCACCACTACCTCTTCCCCGCGGGACTTGAGGACGCGATCGACGTCGAGGTCGGCGTCGTGCGTGAACTCGGCATGCGCGCCACGCTCACCCGCGGGTCCATGACGCTGGGCGAAGACGACGGCGGCCTGCCGCCGCGGTCCACCGTGCAGCGCCCGGAGGTGATCCTCGCGAATAGCGAACGGCTGATCGGGAAGTACCACGAAAGGGGAGACGGTGCGGTCATCCAGATCGCCTTGGCCCCTTGCTCACCGTTCTCGGTGACCAGGGAGATCATGGCCGAGAGCGCCGCCATGGCCGAACGGCTGGATGTCCGGCTCCACACGCACCTCGCGGAAACCATCGACGAGGAAAATTTCTGCCGCGAGATGTTCGGGCTGCGCACCGTGGATTATCTTGACAGCGTCGGCTGGCTCGGAAACCGCACCTGGCTTGGCCACGGGATCCATTTCGACGACGAGGAGATCGCCCGGCTGGGTGCCGCGGGCACCGCCGTCGCGCACTGCCCGACGTCGAACATGCGGCTCGCGTCCGGCACCGCGCGGGTGCTGGAACTTGAGGCCGCCGGGGTTCCGGTGGGGCTGGGAGTGGACGGTTCGGCGTCGAACGATGCCTCCAACATGATCCTCGAAGCGCGGCAAGCGCTGTATCTGCAGCGGCTGCGCTATGGCGCGGACGTCCCGGTGGAGCGTGCGCTCGGATGGGCGACGCGGGGATCCGCTGCAGTGTTGGGCCGCACCGACATCGGCCAGATTGCTCCCGGGATGCAGGCAGACCTTGCCATGTTCAAGCCCGACGGACTGCGATTCTCCGGCAGCCATGATCCCGTCGCGGCATTGTTGCTCTGCGCGGCGGACCGCGCCGACCGCGTCATGGTGGCCGGCAAGTGGCGCGTTGTGGACGGGCAGATTCCGGATCTGGACATCCCGGAACTTATTGCCAAACACTCAGCCGCCGCACAGAAAATCATCAGCGGTTAGGAGTAGCCTCTCGATTAGGTCGTAGATCAGGAGGCAAAATCATGACCGTCCCCCAGCACAACACGCCGACTCCTCCAGGTTGGTACCCGGACCCCTCGGGCTCCGGGCAACTACGGTGGTGGGACGGTAACGCCTGGACTGGAAACGCTTGGAACCCGCCGACCCAGGCCAGCGCAGGTCAGCCTGGCACGGGTCAGCCCGGCGCGGCGTGGCCCGCGGGTCAGGCCGGCGCGGGTCAGACCGGCGGTGCGTGGCCTGCGGCCGCGAGGCCAGGGCAATACGCCGGACCTGGACAATACGCGGGGCCGGTCCAGCCCGCGCCGCGCCCGGAAATCAGCAAGCAAACGCCGGTCTACAATCCGTTCATTTGGCTCGTCACGCTGCTGCCGGTGATCACGCTGATAATCCTGATGCTCTGGAATCCGGTCTTCCACCTGCGGTATGTAGGCGCTCGGCGCGTACCGACCCTGGATCCCAGTGCGTTCAGCGTTCCATATTTCCTGCTCGTTATCTCTTCCTGGCTCATCTACGGGGTCAGCGTTCTCTTGTCCTACCTCGACTGGCAAAAGCTGCAGAGGGACGGGGTTATCCGCCCCTTCCACTGGGCATGGGCCTTCCTGGGCGCTGGAGTCTACGTGGTGGGCCGTTCAGTGATCGTCCACAAGGTCGCCCCTCAGCGCGGACTCGCGCCTGTTTGGGCACTAATAGGCCTGACCGCCGTGAGCCTGATCCTGGTGTCCGTCAAAGCGAGCATGATCGTTTCGACCATCGCCAAGGCCCTGCCAATGTAATAGTTCGCCTGGGCGGGAGCCGGGATCGTGGGTGTGGCCCGTCCGCTGCGTCCTGGAACGCGGCGGACGGGCCACACCTGCGTATTCACAAAAAGCGGCGGGCGGCACCACCCCGTAGTGAGGGGTTCGGTGCCGCCCGCCTTTTGGCTCTGTTGCGCAGAGTCCCTCATTCCCAAGGGCAGGAGCCCTAGGAACGCTGCCGGCCGAATACCGGAAGGGCGCGCAGCCAACGGGAGAAAGTCCCGGGCATGCGGTCACAGTCGGCCGGAATGTAGAAGTCAGGATCGGTAGCGCCGAACGGCAGGTACAGTTCCTGGCCGGGCGCCGGGAATTCCACGACGTTGTTCTTATCCTGCGAGTCCATCTGTCCTCCTATTTCATGCGCTCAAGTTCTCCGTGGCGATGCGGCTCAGACCCTTCGTTGGGTTCCTCGCAACTCCCGCATCTGCATTTCCGCATACTGGAAAACATTTTTTGTTATATGGAAATGGTAGAGGGGATCCGCGAACGGCGTCAAGGGGTGTCCGCGGGACCACGCCCCGCGGCCAGCCGCCGTCGGTCACAATCGGAAAGTAGATAACGATTCTCCGGAAGTGATGTACACCACTGGCAAACGTGGGCTACGCTTTCTTCAATTCGTGGCGCAGGTCACGTAACCTGGGAGCAGCAGGCAGGGTCGTAATGAGCTGGCATCAACGGATGCCGGCTCTTTTTTGTTGGGTCGGCTCCACCAGAAACGCGTATGAAACACGCGCTTAATTTCATTGGTGGACCTTAGTGGTTCCACCTCACAGAAGTTGGGATATGACCATGAGCAACAACATCGTCCTCGGCGACAACCAGTACGGCAAGGCAGAAGTCCGCGTCGTCAAAGTCACCCGCGACACCGACCGCCACCAGATCGAAGACCTTAACGTCACCTCGCAATTGCGTGGCGACTTCCAGGCTGCGCACCTCCAAGGCGACAACGCACACGTCGTCGCCACCGACACCCAGAAGAACACCGTCTACGCCTTTGCCCGCGAAGGCATCGGTTCCCCCGAGGCCTTCCTCCTGCGACTGAGCGAACACTTCACCTCAAGCTTCGAGTGGGTCACGGGCGGCCGCTGGGAAGCCGAGGCCTACACCTGGGACCGCATCCAGGCACACGGCTCCGCACACGACCACAGCTTTGTCCGCAAAGGGCAGGAAGTCCGTACCGCCGTCGTGGTCCGTGAAGGCAACACAACGCACGTCATCTCCGGCCTCAAGGACCTGACCGTCCTCAAGACCACGCAGTCCGGCTTCGTGGGCTACCCCCGCGACCGGTACACCACGCTGCCCGAGACCACGGACCGCATCCTCGCCACTGACGTCTCGGCCCGGTGGCGCTACAACACCGGGCTCGACGCTGCCGGGACGGACTTCAACAAGAGCTACGAGGACATCAAGGCCCTGCTCTTGGAAGGCTTCACGGAGAACTACTCCCACGCCCTGCAGCAGACCCTGTTCGACATGGGCAAGAAGGTCCTGGAGGCCCACAGCGAAGTGGACGAGATCAAGTTCTCGATGCCCAACAAGCACCACTTCCTGGTGGACCTCAGCCCGTTCGGCCTCGACAACCCCAACGAGGTCTTCTTCGCCGCGGACCGCCCGTACGGCTTGATCGAAGCCACGGTCCAGCGCGACAACACCACACCTGCCCCGGCTGCGTGGAACGGCATCGCCGGCTTCTGCTGAGCCCCAGGTACCCGCCCAACTGACTCGCAGCAAGTGTCGTTTTGGAGCCTCAAAACGACATCAAATGCGAGTCAGTTGGGCAATCCCTCACACCCAAAACCACATTGTTAGCCAGACAACGTTAGCCAGACAAAGACGTCTGCCATGAACCAAGAAAGTCTGCCATGAACACGAAGAATAAAACCCGCCCCGCAGCGTCCGGGCCAGCCCGCCCCGAGGACCAGCGCCTCTCGATCGGGAGCACGTTCGCCTACGGCTTCCAACACGTCTTGACCATGTACGGCGGCATCATCGCCCCGCCGCTCATCATCGGAGCCGCCGCGGGCATGTCCTCGCAGGACATCGGCCTCCTGATCGCAGCCTGCTTGTTTGTCGGCGGCCTCGCCACCATTCTTCAGACGATCGGCATCCCGTTCTTCGGATCGCAACTGCCGCTGGTCCAGGGTGTGTCCTTCGCCGGCGTCTCCACCATGGTCGCGATCGTCCACGGAGGCGGCGGAATCCAGGCCGTGTTTGGTTCCGTCATTGTGGCGTCATTGATCGGCCTGGCGATCACTCCACTGTTCTCCAAGATCATCAAGTTCTTCCCGCCCGTGGTCACGGGTACTGTCATCACCACGATCGGACTGACCCTCATGCCCGTCGCAGCGAACTGGGCCATGGGCGGCAACAGCGCCGCACCCAACTACGGCAGCATGGCGAACATCGGTCTCGCCGCGGCCACGATGGGCATTGTCCTGCTCCTGAGCAAGATCGGCAACGCGGCCATCTCCCGCCTGTCCATCCTCCTTGCCATGGCTATCGGGACCGTCATTGCCCTCGCCACGGGCATGGCAGATTTCTCCAAGGTCGGCCAGGGTCCGATCGTAGCTTTCCCCACGCCCTTCGCGTTCGGTACTCCCACCTTCGAAATCGCGTCCATCGTTTCAATGCTGATCGTCATCCTGGTCACCCTGACCGAGACCTCGGCGGACATCATCGCAGTTGGCGAAATCGTGGGCACCAAGGTCGACTCCAAGCGCATCGGCAACGGACTACGTGCGGACATGCTCTCAAGCGCCGTCTCACCTCTCTTCAACTCCTTCACCCAGAGTGCATTCGCCCAGAACGTCGGTCTCGTGGCCATCACCGGCATCAAGAGCCGCTTCGTGGTCAGTGCCGGCGGACTCATCCTGGTTGTTCTCGGCGTGCTGCCCGTCCTCGGGCGAGTTGTCGCAGCGGTTCCGACGCCCGTCCTGGGCGGTGCCGGCGTCGTACTCTTCGGAACTGTGGCCGCAAGCGGCATCCGGACGCTCTCGAAGGTGGAGTACCGCAACAACATGAATCTGATCATCGTGGCTGCGTCCATCGGCTTCGGCATGATCCCAATCGCCGCCCCGAAGTTCTACGACCAGTTCCCGTCCTGGTTCTCCACGATCTTCCACTCGGGCATCAGCTCGGCTGCCATCATGGCCATCCTGCTGAACGTGCTCTTCAACCACCTCAAGGCCGGCAACTCGGACAACCAGTCGGTCTTCGTGGCAGGCACGGGACGCGTGGTCACCGAATCGGATATTGCGTGCCTTGCGAACGGCGACCGTTTCGAGAACGGCAAACTGATCGACGCCGAGGGCAAGGAAGTGCCTCTCAAGTCGGACTCCCCGGCCGAGCACTGACAGCCTCCTCCGACCCTCGCTCACATATACGGGGTGTTTTCGAGGCCCTCGCTCACATGATGAACTGCTCCCCGGAAGTTGGACTGAGAAATTCAGCCCGATTTCCGGGGAGCAGTTTTATTCATGCAGGTAGTTCAAGGGAGCGCTAATGAGCGAGCGTCCGCCCGAAACCCCACATACGTGAGCGAGCGTCCGCCCGAAACCCCACATACGTGAGCGAGCGTCCGGACGGGCTAGTTCTGGTTCAGCTCGGCGGAGATCGCGAGGGCGGCTTCCCGCAGGAGCGGCACGGCGCGGTCGGCAAAGTGCTGGTCCACGCGGGAGACCGGTCCGGAAACGGAAATGGCGGTCGGCGTCGGAGCGTTGGGGACGGCCATCGCGAAGCAACGGACGCCGATCTCCTGCTCTTCCTCGTCGATCGAGTAGCCGCGTTCGCGGATCCGGTTCAGATCGGCGAGGAGGGAGTCGATGTCCCCGATGCTCTTTGCCGTAGGAGTCGGCATGCCCGTGCGGGCCACGATCCCACGGACCACCTCGTCGTCGAGCTGGGCCAGGATGGCCTTCCCGACGCCGGTGTCGTGCGTATGGGCGCGGCGGCCCACCTCGGTGAACATGCGCATGGAGTGCAACGACGGAACCTGGGCAACGTAGATGACCATGTCGGAATCCAGCACGGCCATGTTGGACGTTTCGCCGAGCCGGTCCACGAGGGACTTCAACTGCGGACGGGCCAGGGCTCCGAGTTGCTTGTTGGCGCCTTCGCCAAGCCGGATGAGCCGGGGGCCCAGCGCGTAGCGACGATTGGGCAGTTGCCGGATGTAGCCGAGGGACACCAAAGTACGCAGCAGCCGGTGGATGGTGGGGAGCGGCAGGTCTGTCGACGACGACAGTTCGCTCAACGTGACGTCTCCGCCGGCGTCGGTGATGAGTTCCAGCAGTTCGAAGACGCGCTCGACGGACTGCACGCCTCCCGAGGGCTTTTCAGCCATTCCGTTGTCTCCTATGGCTCGGAATCCGACAACTCTTATCCGCATCGTGAAAAGAGTTGCTTAGAACACTCAAGATACAGCACGCGACGCCGGAATGCTTGCCCATCGATTAGGGCTTGTGTTTCCACTTCGTAGATAATAATATCCATAATACGAAAACATTCGGTTTGAGCGGAGGCCCGTTACGGGCCTTGTACGAGGAGGAAATTCAATGGCGAACCCGAGCCCCGGAAATTCGATCACCCTGCGCGTCGCCGCGCCGTCGAGCTTCACAGCCACGAGCGAGCTGGCCGCAGCCGTCGCCGCTGCCGGTGCGGCCGTCACCGCACTGGATGTGACCGAGTCGCACCACGACACTCTGGTTGTCGACGTCACCTGCAACACCACGGACGAAGACCACGCCAACCGCGTCAAGGACGCCCTCAACGCGCTCGACGGCGTCACGGTCCAGCACGTCTCGGACCGCACCTTCCTCATGCACCTGGGCGGCAAGCTCGAGGTCGTCCCGAAGGTGGCCCTGCGCAACCGCGACGACCTCTCGCGTGCCTACACCCCCGGCGTCGCACGCGTCTGCCTCGCCATCGCCGAGGACCCGGCCGCTGCCCGCAACCTGACCGTCAAGCGGAACACCATCGCCGTCCTCACCGACGGTTCGGCCGTTCTTGGCCTGGGCAACATCGGCCCGGCCGCAGCCCTGCCTGTCATGGAAGGCAAGGCCGCGCTGTTCAAGCAGTTCGCCAACGTCGACGCCTGGCCGGTCTGCCTGGACACCCAGGACACTGAAGAAATCATCATGATCGCCAAGGCCATGGCTCCGGTCTACGGCGGCATCAACCTTGAAGACATCGCAGCCCCGCGCTGCTTCGAAATCGAGAAGCGGCTCCGCGACGAGCTGGACATCCCTGTCTTCCATGACGACCAGCACGGAACGGCAATTGTCACCCTCGCGGCCCTCGTCAACGCATTGCGCGTCGTCGACAAGAAGCTGTCCGAGGTCAAGATCGTGGTCTCCGGCGTCGGCGCTGCGGGCTCGGCGATCATCCAGCTCCTCAAAGCCCAGGGCGCGCAGCACATCGTCGCCGCAGGCCGTTCCGGCGCCATCCACTCGGGCGAAAAGTACGACGACGAACACCGTTCCTGGATTGCCGCGAACACCAACGAGGCGGGCTTCTCCGGCACGCTGCATGAAGCCCTCAGGGGTGCCGACGTGTTCATCGGCGTCAGCGCTCCGCACGTGATCGGCGAAGAGCAGGTCGCCTCGATGGCCGAGGACGCGATCGTGTTCGCCATGGCCAACCCCACCCCGGAAATCGATCCGGTGATTGCGTCCAAGCACGCCGCGGTCGTCGCCACAGGCCGGAGCGACTTCCCCAACCAGATCAACAACGTGCTGGCCTTCCCGGGCTTCTTCCGCGGACTGCTCGACGCCGGAGCATCGGACATCATCCCGGAAATGCTCGTGGCCGCCGCAGAGGCTATCGCCAACCGGGTCGCAGATGATGAACTGAATGCGAGCTACATTATCCCCAGCGTCTTCGACCCCCACGTTGCCGCCGACGTCGCCGCAGCCGTTGCGAACGCAGCAAACGCAGCAAACGCGCGGCAGCAGCAAACGCAGGCCGCTAGCGCTCTCTAGGAAAGGACCATCCCATGGCTCTCACAGTCACAGACCCACGGCCGATCGAACGAGCCGAGGAGATCCTGACTCCCAAGGCGTTGGCCTTCGTGGAGGAACTGCACCGCCGTTTCGCGGGCACCCGCACTGAGCTCCTGGCGGCCCGCGTCACCAAGCGCGAAGAAGTGGCTCGCACCGGCCGCCTCGACTTCCTGCCCGAAACGCAGGACATCCGCGACGGCGACTGGAAGGTCGCCGAAGCACCCAAGGCCTTGCAGGACCGCCGGGTCGAGATGACCGGCCCGGCCTCCCCGGCCAAGATGGCCATCAACGCCCTGAACTCCGGCGCCAAGGTCTGGCTCGCCGACCTCGAGGACGCCAGCACCCCGACGTGGGCGAACGTCATCGACGCCATCCTCAACCTCCGCGACGCCGCCCAGGGCACCCTGAGCTACACCTCCCCCGAGGGCAAGGAATACCGGCTCCGGACGGACGCGCCGCTCGCCGTCGTCGTCGCACGCCCCCGCGGCTGGCACATGGACGAACGGCACCTGCTGCTCGACGGCGAACCCACCGTGGGCGCGCTGGTGGACTTCGGCCTGCACTTCTTCCACGTGGCCAAGCAGCTCCTGCTCAACGGCCACGGCCCGTACTACTACCTGCCCAAGATGGAAAGCCACCTCGAGGCCCGCCTGTGGAACGACATCTTCGTCTTCGCCCAGGACTACCTCGGCATCCCGCAAGGTAGCGTCCGCGCCACCATGCTGATTGAAACCATCCCGGCCGCATTCGAAATGGACGAGTTCCTCTACGAACTGCGGGACCACGCGTCCGGCCTGAACGCCGGCCGTTGGGACTACTTGTTCAGCATCGTGAAGTACTTCCGCGACGCCGGCGAGTCCTTCATCCTGCCGGACCGCGCGTCTGTGGTCATGACGGCCCCGTTCATGCGCGCCTACACCGAACTCCTGGTCAAGACCTGCCACAAGCGCGGCGCCTTCGCGATGGGCGGCATGGCTGCCGTCATCCCGAACCGCCGCGAACCCGAAGTCACGGCCCAGGCCTTCGAGAAGGTCCGCGCGGACAAGACCCGCGAGGCAAACGACGGTTTCGATGGTTCCTGGGTGGCCCACCCGGACCTCGTGTCCACCTGCCGCGAAGTATTCGACTCGGTGCTCGGCGATCCGGCAAACGGCGGCAAGCCGAACCAGCTGGACAAGCAGCGCCCCGAGGTCTTCGTGACTGCCGAGCAGCTGCTGGACATCTCCTCCGCCGGTGGCCACGTGACCGAGGCCGGGCTTCGCCTGAACCTCTACGTCGCCGTCGCCTACACCGCCGTATGGCTCTCCGGCAGCGGTGCCGTCGCGATCCACAACCTCATGGAAGACGCCGCCACGGCGGAAATCTCCCGCTCACAGGTATGGCAGCAGATCCGCAACAAGTCCGTTCTTGCCGACACGGGCAACACGGTCACCCGCGAACTGGTCACCCGGATCCTTGGCGAAGAGACCGATCGCCTGCGCACCGAGGTTGACGCCGAGTCCTTCGAGAAGTTCTACGAGCCGGCCAGCCGCCTGATCGCGGACATCTGTCTCTCCGAGGACTACACGGACTTCCTGACCACTCCCGCCTACGAGCTGGTGTAGGAATGGCCGCATCCTCCTTCTCTGCGGCAGATCTCGCCGCGATCGACTCCCGGCTGGCCGCCACCGACCAGCTCTTGGAGCGCAACTACCCCGGTGACGATGGCACCCGCCAGCCCGTGCACACGGTATACGTCCCGGCGGACCGTTTCACGCCGTCGCTCTCCGCTGAATGGGGCGCCCAGGCGATCACGACGGCGGAGGCCCACGGCGGACTCGAAAGGCTCGGCGCGCTGCTGGGCCAGGAGCCCGAACTGGCTGCCGCCGTCGCCGCCCGCGTGGCTGCCAAGTTGCGCAGCGAACCGATCGAGGACTTGCGCCTCGACTTCGAGGACGGCTACGGCGACCGGGGCGACGAAGCAGAAGACGTCGCTGCGGTAGCGGCGGCCCAGGCTGTCAGCGAGGCCGTTGCGGCGGGTTCCGCCCCGCCATTCATCGGCATCCGGTTCAAATGCTTCGAGGCCCCCACCCGGGCGCGTGGCCTGAGGACCCTGGACCTGTTCGTCTCCACTTTGGCCTCGGCCGGAGAGCTGCCCGAGGGCCTCATCCTGACCCTGCCGAAGGTCACCACGGTGGCCCAGGTGCAGGCAATGGACTTCGCTGTTTCCCGGCTCGAAGAGATCCACTCCCTTCCGGCAGGCCGGCTCCGCTTCGAAGTCCAGGTAGAGACGCCGCAACTGATTCTCGGCCCGGAGGGAACCTCCCCCGTGGCCCAGCTTCCGCACGCAGTTCCGGGCCGCATCAGCGCACTCCACTACGGCACCTACGACTACTCCGCTTCGCTGCAGATCTCCGCGGAGTACCAGTCCATGGAACACCCCGTGGCGGATTTCGCGAAGGAGGTCATGCAGTTGGCCGTCGCGGGAACGGGCATCCGGCTCTCAGACGGCTCCACCAATATCATCCCGGTGGGCGACAACGTGGAAAACGCGTGGAAGCTGCACGGCCGTTTGGTCCGCCGATCCCTTGAACGCGGCTACTACCAGGGCTGGGACCTGCACGCTGCCCAGTTGCCGAGCCGTTTCGCGGCAACGTATGCCTTCTACCGCGAGGGCCTGCCTGCTGCCGCGGCCCGCCTCCGCAACTATGTGGAGCGCACCGAAGGCGGCGTCATGGACGAACCTGCAACCGCCCGTGCCCTGGCCGCCTTCGTCCTGCGCGGCGTCCAGTGCGGAGCGGTGGGTTCAGAAGAAGTGCTGCGGCTTGCCGGCGTCGAACTCTCCCGGCTGATCGCATTGGCGCATCCGCGGCTCGCACACACCACCTCCAAGTAAGGATCCAATGATGGGCAACTACTACTATCCCCAGGGCGGGCTGCCGCCGCAGACCCACCTCACCACGGAACGGGCCATCGTCACCGAGGCCTACACGGTGATCCCCAAGGGTGTCATGACCGACATCGTGACCAGCACCCTTCCGGGCTTCTCCAACACCCGCTCCTGGATCCTGGCCCGCCCGATCTCCGGGTTTGCCACCACGTTCTCCCAGCTCATCGTCGAGATCGGCCCGGGAGGCGGCGCTCCCAAGGCCGAGTTCGAGGCGGGCGTTGAAGGCGTTGTCTTCGTCACCAAGGGCAACGTCAACCTGACCCTCGACGGCGAACTTCACCAGCTTGAGGAAGGCGGTTATGCCTACTTGGCCGCCGGTGCCTCGTGGGGCCTGGAAAACGTCTCCGACGACATCGTCTCCTTCCAATGGATCCGCAAGGCCTACGAACGGCTTGAGGGTTACGAGGCAAAGTCATTCGTCACGAGTGATGCCGAGGTGGAACCCACCGCGATGCCGGATACCGACGGCGCCTGGAAGACCACCCGATTCACGGATTCCAGCGACCTGGCCCACGACATGCAGGTGAACATTGTGACCTTCCAGCCGGGCGGGGTCATCCCGTTCCCGGAGACCCACGTCATGGAGCACGGCCTCTACGTGCTTGAGGGCAAAGCAATGTACCTGCTCAACAACGACTGGGTGGAGGTGGAAGCCGGCGACTTCATGTGGCTCCGCGCCTTCTGCCCGCAGGCGTGCTACGCCGGCGGACCGGGCCAGTTCCGTTACCTGCTGTACAAGGACATGAACCGGCAGATCAAGCTGACCTAGGGGTTTCCATCCCGGCTAGCCCAACTGACTCGCAGTTAATGTCGTTATGAGCGTTCATAACGACATTAACTGCGGGGCCCACGCCGCCAGGGTTCCCTGGCCGTGGGGCCCCGCCGGCGAGGGTCCCTGCCTGAGCTTGCGAAGGTTGGTAGCCGGCGGGGACTTGCGAGGCGAGGGTGGCGGTGGGGACAGTTGGGTTTGCGCCGCACCCACGATCTCAGCGTTGACCCCCTCGCTTCGGAAGAGGACGATCGAAACTACGGGGGCAAGGGCGCCAGCCGTTGCCCTGCAGCGTAGCTTCAGGAGGCCGCAATGGAGGCTGCGCGGGCCTCTCGGACTTCCCGCGTATCCCGGACTTCCCGGCGAGCGCGGGCGGCCGTCGTCCTGGCTTTGACCTTGGCGTCCGGCGCTTGCACCTACCCTCTGACAGGTGAACCCCCGGCGGGTAGCCCGTCGTCCGATTCGCAAGCAGCCCTTCCGGAATCCCCTGTTGCGGACTTCTTCGCGCATGAAATGCTCAACCGGGGCGCACCGGCCGTTGTCGTCCAGATCAAAGTCCGGGGCCGGGAATGGTCCCAGGCCTACGGGAGCCAAGACGTCGAGACCGGCGAACCGGTAGCCGTGAACGACCGGATCCAGGCCGGCGGCATCACACAGTCGATGGTGGCGGTCTCGGTGCTCAAGCTGGTCCAGGAAGGAAAGCTGGGCCTTGAGGACCCCGTCACGGAGTACTTCCCGGAATTCGAGCAGCTCGTCCATCCGCCGGGTCCAGTCACGGTGCGTTCACTGTTGAACCACAGCTCCGGCCTGCCCGGCGCCCCGGAAGCCATCTTGAAGGCCATGCCGACCAAACAAGCCATCGACACGAGGTTCGGCATCGAGGACTACCTCCGGATGGCCGGGACCGTACCGTGGGCCCACGCAAACTTCCAGCTCTTCCGCTACTCGGACGCCAACTATTTCGCCTTGGCCGCGATCGTACAGAAACTCCGAGGCCGGCCGATCGGGGATGTCCTGAAGTCAGATATCTTTGTGCCGCTCGGAATGAGCCACACCTCGCTGGCGGCCGAGCCGGACCGGGATGCGCGCGACATGATCCAGAGCTATGAATTCATCGACGGCGAGCGCATCAATGCCTCGCAGCCGGAGTATCTCGTCGCTTCTCCCGCAGAGGGAGTCATCTCCACGGTGGGCGATATCAACACGTTCTATGCTGCGCTCATGCAAGGCAGGCTACTCGCAGCGGATACCCTCCGCGACATGCAAACCCCGTGGCAGGAGAACCACGGACTTGGGCTGCAGCGTTGGAATGACGAATGCACGAACGGCTTCTACTACGGCTACGGCGGCAGCACCTGGTTTGCCAGCATCGCGTTGACCACTACCGACGGGAGCCGCCAGATAGCCATGAGCTTCGCCTATCCATCCGACACGGACAAACACATCGAGTCGACGGACGGCAGCGGCCAGCCGGAGTTCGAGCAACTCCTGCAGGTGGCCGTCGCGGCCATGAACGGGCTCTGCTGAGTCGCGACGCATCCTGCTAGGGTCTGTGCATGGATGAAAAACTGGGGAAATTCATCGAGGACTTCGGAACGCTGACAAGGCTGGCCCAGTTTGGGTTGGACCATGCCGATGACGGCGAACAACTTATGCAGGCACTGACCGGGCACCTCGGCGTGCCCGCACATGAACTGTCCGTCGTGGCGGAGGAGATCCCGCAGCATCGCTTGGTGGATGTGGACATCGTGATGGAAGGGCTAGCTGGCCGCGACCCGGACTGGCGGCTGGTAGGAATCGGCGGCGGCGATCAGCGCCACCATATGTCGTTCAGCGACATGGTGCAGCAATCCCGCGGCTACCCGCATTTTCCCCTCACCCAGCCGGACTACAGCAACCTGGCCACGGGTCCGGACCAACAGCGCCAGGCCGTTGCACTGGGGCTGTGGCTCTTTGACTACGCCGGATCGCCCGTAGCGGTCCTCCAGCGCGATGCCAAACTGGATCGCGGCCGGCAAACCGCGTTACTTGAAGTCCTGGCTGTGCGCCCTGGGGTCTCATCCGAGCTCCTTGCCGAGGTGCGGCGCGAGATGGAGCACCAAAGCGTCATCAAAGGCCAAGTCATCGCGCTTTCCGTCAGCGACTACAGGCCGAACATCAGCGGAGTGACCTTCATCAAGCGTCCGGAACTCGCCAGCAGCGATGTGGTCCTTCCGGACGGGCTTCTCAATAAGGTGGAAGGCCACACCCTGGGCATTGCCCGGCAAGCGGACATCCTTGCGGCACACGGACAGCATCTCAAACGCGGCGTCCTGCTCCACGGTGCGCCCGGGACGGGCAAGACACACACGGTCCGCTATCTGTTAAGCCAAAGCGAGGGCACGACGGCGGTGCTCCTCTCCGGCGGTTCGCTCGCCAGGATTTCCGAAGCGGCCAAGATCGCGAGGGCCTTGGCGCCGTCCATCGTGGTGCTGGAGGATTGCGACCTGATCGCTGAAGACCGCAGCTTTGGCCATGGCCCCAAACCGCTGCTCTTCGAGGTGCTCGATGCGATGGACGGGCTCGACGACGACGCCGACGTCGCGTTCGTGCTGACCACTAACCGGGTGGACGTTTTGGAAAGGGCCCTCGCCCAGCGGCCAGGACGCGTGGACCTGGCGGTGGAAATCCCGCTTCCGTCCAAGCATGAGCGGGTGGAACTTTTGCGGCTGTATTCCGACGGACTCGCGTTCTCCCCCTCGGCGATCGAAGCCGCCGCGGCCCACACGGCCGGCACCACGGCGTCGTTCGCGAAGGAACTCATCCGACGATCGGTGGTCGCGGCAGCGTTGGCGGGCCAGCCTCCCACCGATTCACACTTGAGCGACGCAGTAGGCCAACTCATTGCCGACGGCGAAGCCCTGACCCGTAGCCTGCTCGGGAGCAACGGCCGCGAGCCCTTCGCAAAGGAGTAGCTCAAGCTCAGAGCGCCAAGGACGCGCTCACTCCGCGGTTCCCTTTTGTTCGGGTTCCTGGTCCGCGGGCGTCCATGTGAGCTTGACCGTGGCTCCGCCGTTGTTCTCGTCGATCCTCATGCGCAGTTCCTCGCCATAGAGGAACTCGTGTTCAAAATGCCGTCCGTCAATGCGAGCCGCATCCAGGAGCTTCGCCATCGCCGTTGCCATCGCCCGGCCCCAGTCATGCGGATTCTTGCTGGACGCTTGTTCAAGGGCTGAATAGCTGACCATAAATCAATTGTTCTCCGGCGCGCGGACTTCTGCCAGCTTCAATCTTGGCGCAGGGTTCATGACCTTTGGGACGGGTCAGTTGGCGGTGTCCGGGGGCAGGCGGAGTCCCGCCGCGGCCATATCCGCGGCCAGGACACCGCCGAGCTTGGCGTGCCCGGCCGGATTCAAGTGCACACCGTCCACGAGATCGCCCTCCACGTGATATTTGGTGATCCAGTCCCCAACGCTAAAGAATGTCGCTCCGGCCTTTGCCGCAATGTCGCCCAGCAGTGTGTCAACCTGCGTACGGCGGCCCCCGCCAGCGTCGGCGCCCTTGGCGAGGGTTCCGATCATCGCGATCTTCGCCAGCGGATACCTCTTTCTGAGGGCTGCGATGAGCCTGTTGGCATTGCTCGTGATCTGCTCATCACTCACTTTGCGGGCGGCGTCGTTGCCTCCGCCTTGGACCACGATCAGGGGTGGTGTCCCGTAGGGGAGTACCCAGTCTCCGCGTTGCAGCGCGTCGATGTAGTTGCCAGTGTCGCTCGTGGCGGCTACGAAGCCCGTGCCTCCGCGGCCAACTGTGTACACCTTGTAGCCGATGGAGCCCAGGGCTGCCCGTGGCCAAGATCCCTCAGGCTGGGCCTGGGAGTCCCCAATGAGGACGGCGGTGTGCCGGACGTCCGCGAGGATGATTTCGTTCCGGTTGTTGCTGGGGTTCTTGTACAAGGACCCCACAGGAAGCTTTGACGGATCCTGACCGGAATCAGGTTTCTTGGGACCTTGGCCCGCTGCCGCTGGACTCCCCGAGGGGGCAACGGGTGCCGGTGTCTGCCTTGCGCCGGATGAGTCGCTCGGTTGAGCAGGCGCCTGTGAACAGCCTGCCAAAAGGACTCCGGCGGCGATCACGGATGCAGCGGAGCGGAATATGCGAGATTTGTGCATCGACCTGTCCCGGGCTTGCTTTCTGTTCGTTTAAGCGTTGTAGAAGGAACTTTCCATTGCTCACAGACCGGTGGCGGAACGAGCCGACAGCCTGCCTACGTCGGAGTCTATTGGATCGGGACGGGGAAGGTCACGGCGAGGTGGGAATTATCCTCGCCGGACGCCCGGTGTGGAAGAATTTCATTTCGCAGCCCCATCCTTCCGACGCACAGAGAGGAACCCCGTGCACGCACCGGCGCCCGAGCCGGAAACCCAAGCTGTCCCCGATGTCCGCTTGCGGCGATCACGGACGGGAAGACTGCGCTCAGCGCAGCTCACGTTGGGTTTTGTCATCGTCTTCTGGGGATTGGGAGCGCTGACCTCCAGCCTCGCCACGGGGCCGGATGCGCAATTGCGGCTCAATTTCGCCCTTACGCCCCGCTCGATACCTGATCACTGGTGGGCCGCTGTGACCTCCGCTTTCTGGGCCAGGGACCTGACGGGCTATGTTCTGGAAACTGCTTTGGTGCTGCTGCTGGGTATTCCGTTGGAACGGCGAATGGGACGGCGGGCGTACGCAATCGCCGCGGTCTCCACCCAGATTCTGGGCGTTGGCATTGCCCTTGGATTCCTTGCCTTGGCCCAGGGGTTGCTCGGCAGCTGGACAGCGGAGATAGGGAGCCACCTCTTCGTGGGACCTAGTGCGTTCATCATCGGTACCGCCATGGCGGGTACTGCCTCCATGGCGACCTTGTGGAGGCGCCGGATCCGGCTTGTCGCCTTCGCCTTGTTGCTCCTCCTGGCCCTGTACAGCGGAGGGTTTGCGGACTTGGTCAGGCTCGGCGCCGCAGGTGCGGGCACGGTCCTCGGGCCGCTGCTGATGGGCCGGCGGCCGCGGTTTGCGCGCCCGGTCAGTTCCCGGCACGAAGGCCGGGTGCTGCTCTCGCTGCTCATTGCCGCATCGGCGATCGGTCCGGTAGTCGCCGGCCTCATACCGCATGCGGTAGGACCGTTGTCCATCCTGCGTTTCCTGTTTACCAACATCCAGCCCGTCGATCCCCAAACGCTCCAGGGCGTGTGCTCGGATCCGGCGCAAGCGAAAGACTGCGCCGTCGCGCAGCTGCAGTTGCGCGCCGGTGCCGGCGGAATCTTCATGGCCATCCTTCCGTCCTTCCTCCTGCTGTTGCTTGCGGAGGGCCTTCGCCGCGGACGGCGCTTTGCCTGGGTGGGGACCCTTTTGATCCAGTTAGGCCTTTCCGTCCTGGCCGGAATTGCTCTGGCCGGAGTCTTGCAGCCGACTGCTTCGGCTACCGGCGCGAGCGAGGGGATTGTCGCAATCGAAGGATCGGCTTCCTCGCAGCCGTTCACCCTGGCCTTGCCGCTGCTTCTGCCCCTCGCGCTGACCATTATTCTGCTCGCGACCAGGCGGCTGTTTCATGTCCAAGCGCCGAAAGGGACGTACAGACGCCTCGCTGTGCGGGTACTTGCAATAGCGGCCGTGCTCAGTGTCGTCTATGTCGGCGCAGGGCTCTTGCTCGCGCAGGAATTCTCCCCGGTGCCAGGGCTGCCGGATCTACTGGCGGATGTCCCTGACCGGTTCCTTCCGCTGGGCTTCGTCCTGGATGTGCCTCCGGCGATATTCCCCCAAGGCACGGCCGCCGTTCTCGTATACGAAGGCGTCGGGGTCGTCTTTTGGGCGGTCGCGGGTGTTCTGATCTTCAGGACCTTCCTCCACCAGGCCCACACCCGGCACGACGCCAGTACGGAGCGTGCCCGGAAGGTCATCAAGACATGGGAGGGAAGCTCGCTGTCCTGGATGACCACTTGGCCGGGAAATATGTACTGGTTCTCCGCTTCCGGGCACTCCTTTGTTGCTTACCGCGTCAGCACGGGGGTTGCACTCACGCTGGGCGGCCCGGTGGGACCCAAATCCGAGATGACCACTGTCTTCGAAGAATTTGCCCGCTACTGCAGGGGCAACGGGTGGACGCCGTGTTTCTACTCCGTACCCCAGGAATTGCGCGACCACGCGGATTCCTCCGGATGGAGCTCTGCACAAGTAGCCCAGGAGACGGTCCTGCCATTGCATTCGGTCTCCTTCAAGGGAAAGAAGTTCCAGGACATCCGCACGGCGTTGAACAATGCCGCGAAGGCGGGCATCCGCTACGAATGGACGAGTTACGCCTCGGCTCCTTTCTCGGTCCAGGTCCAAATCGAGGAAATCTCCGAAGAATGGGTAGCAGACAGGAACATGCCCGAAATGGGCTTTACCCTGGGAAGCCTCGACGAACTCGACGACCCCGAGGTGCGCTGCCTGCTTGCAATCGACCAGCGCCACACAGTCCACGCAGTCACGTCCTGGTTGCCCGTGTACCGCAACGGGCACATCGTGGGCTGGACCCTCGATTTCATGCGGCGCCGTAGCGGCGGCTTCCGTGCCAGCATCGAATTCCTCATCGCTTCCGCGGCCCTCAGCCTCAAGGATGAAGGATGCGAATTCGTGAGCCTCTCGGGAGCACCCCTGGCTCGGGTCGAAGAGGATCCTTCCGAGATGCCGCTCCCAAGGCGACGATCCCGGCCTCCGGGCAGCCTCGACCGCTTGCTCGACTGGTTGGGGGCGACTTTGGAACCTGTGTACGGGTTCAGGTCCCTCTTGGCCTTCAAGGCAAAATTCCAGCCCCTGTACGAGCCGCTCTACATGCTCTACCCGGACGCCGCTTCCCTGCCTGCCGTCGGGACCGCAGTGGCACGGGCCTACCTGCCAATGCTCAATCTCGGAGCAGGGCTGGCCTTGGCAGGCCGGATCTTCCGCTGGCCAAAGCGCTCCGGAACGTCAGGTCTAAGCGGCCCCTGAAGCCGCCGACGACGAGTCCGACAGGGAGCCCGACGTCGGGACCCCGCCGATCGGGACATTGCTGTGGTGCGCTTTGCCGTGGTGGAGCTGCAAAGCACTGAGCACCAGGCCGAAATGGCTGAAGGCCTGGGGCGTATTGCCGAGTTGGCGGCCCGCATGTGCGTCCCATTCTTCGCTCAGGAGGCCCACATCATTGCGCAGGGCCAGGAGCCTGTCGAAGAGGGCTGTCGCCTCTGCTCGGCGCCCCGCGCCCAAGAGGGCGTCGACCATCCAGAAGGAACACGCAAGGAAGACGCCCTCCCCGCCCGGCAGTCCGTCGTCGCTGTCTTGCGGACGGTAGCGCAGCACAAAGCCGTCTTCCGTCAGCTCACGCTGGATGGCGTCAATGGTGCCGATCACGCGCGGATCGTCGTGCGGCAGGAAGCCCACTTTGGGGATGAGGAGAAGGCTCGCGTCCAGCTCCTTGCTCCCGTAGGACTGGACGAAAGTATTGCGGCCCGCGTCGAATCCGTGCGTCATGACTTCGTCATGGATCGTGTCCCGCAAAGCCTCCCAGCGATCTAGCGGACCGGGCATCCCGGATTCACGGATTCCGCGGACCATGCGGTCAGCCGCGACCCAGGCCATCACCTTTGAGTGCACGAAGTGGCGCCGCGGGCCGCGTACTTCCCAGAGCCCGTTGTCCGGTTTGTCCCAGGTGCTCTCGAGGTGGCGCATCAGTGCGGTCTGGATAGCCCAGGACTCATCGCCGACTGTCATCAGCGATGCCCGGGTCAGGGACAGGCAATCAAGGACTTCCCCCCAGACGTCCAGCTGGAGCTGCTCCGCTGCCGCATTCCCGATGCGTACGGGCTTCGAACCCTGGTATCCGGAAAGCCACGTCAGCTCCGTCTCGGGCAATCGCCGGCGACCGTGCAGGCTGTACATGATCTGGAGGTCGGCCGGGTCGCCGGCCACTGCGCGGAGTAGCCAATCCCGCCACGCGCTTGCCTCCTCGGTGTAGCCCGCGGCCAGGAAGGCTTGAAGGGTCAACGTGGCATCACGCAGCCAGCAATAGCGGTAGTCCCAGTTCCGCGGTCCGCCGATCTGTTCTGGGAGCGAGGTGGTGGCGGCGGCAACAATGCCTCCGGTAGGCGCATAGGTGAGGGCCTTCAGCGTGATCAAGGAACGCTGAACGGCCTTCCGGTAAGGCCCCCGGACGGTGGAACGCTTGGACCAATCCGTCCAGAATGCTGCGGTGTCCTCAAGCGCGATGTCTGCCTCGACCGTGCGTGGCCGCCGTTCGTGGCTGGGCGCCCAGGTCAGGACGAAGGGGATGTGGTCACCGGCGTTCACCGTGAATTCGCTGACCGTGGTGAAGTCCTTGCCTATCAACGGCGCCGGGGTCTTGAGGTAGACGGAGTCCGGACCGGCAACCGCGCGGAGGCCGTGCCTGTCACGGCGAACCCAGGGCACGACGTGCCCATAGTCGAACCTCAGGATCAGCTCCCCACGCATCTTGACCGTCCCGCGAATCCCTTCAACCACCCGCACGATGTCCGCGACGGCGTCGCGCGGCGGCATGAAGTCGATGACACGGACGTGCCCTTCTTTGGTTTCCCAGTCCGTTTCCAGGATGAGGGTTCCGTCCCGGTACTGGCGGCGCGTGCAGATTCCCCCGGTTTCAGGTGCCAGGAGCCAGCGCCCTGCTTGGGGGGAATCCAGGAGCGCGGCGAAGCATGCGGGCGAATCGAAACGCGGGAGGCACAGCCAGTCTATGGAGCCCGCCGTGCTGACCAGGGCTGCGGTGTGCAGGTCCCCGATCATTGCATAGTCTTCGATTCTTTGGCCGGTAGACGGTTGACCGTTCACAGTCCCTTCCCTAGTGCTGATTCGATGGCAGCTATGGCCTTGGCCGTGATCTCTTCCCGCCGGCCGGAACCATCCACGGCGAGCACGATTCCGCGCTCGGAGTATCGCTCGACCACGGCCTGCGTCTCGTTGCGGTAAAGCTCCAGGCGACGCCGGATCACCTGTGCCGTGTCATCGCTTCGGCCCTGTTCCTGCGCCCTGAGGAGCATCCGCGCGACGAGCTGGTCGTCATCGACCGTTAGTTCGACGACGGCATCGAGCTGCTGCCGGTTGCCAGCCAAAATGCCGTCCAGCGCCTCGATCTGCGCCGTCGTTCGGGGATATCCGTCCAGGAGGAATCCTGCCAGGACATCGGCGTTGCCAAGCCGCTGACGGACCATGGCATTCGTGACGTGATCCGGGACGAACTCGCCGCTGTCTATGTACTTGCTGGCTTCGGCTCCGAGTTCTGTCTTGCCGCCGACGTGCGCGCGGAAGATGTCTCCCGTGGAAATGGCAGGTATGCCGAAATGACCGGCGATGTGCTCAGCCTGGGTACCTTTGCCCGAGCCAGGAGGCCCCATGATGATCAATCGCAAGTGTCACCTGTCCGTTCGTGAAGCGGTTTTGCGTGCCCCGGCGTTGTGGCTTGAGCTTAGCAACTGTGGAGCGCTCGCGGCAGGGCTGCGGCCGGCTGCTTCAGACCGTCGCGGGGTCGGTGTTGGCGCCGCAGAGGATCACGGCCACCCGCTCCCCTTCTGCGGGAACATACGCTCCGGAGTTCACGGCCGCGAAAGCGGCGGCTGCGCCATGTTCCACAACAATCCGGTACTGCTCCCAGAGCAGGGCGCGCGCCGCGGCGATGTCGTCGTCGGACACCAGGACCGTCCGGACGCCGGTGCGGACGGCCACCTCGAAGCCGATCCGGCCGATCTGCCGGGCGCCCAGGGAATCTGCGGCGATCCCGGAGACGGCAACGTCAACGGGTGCGCCCGCAGCGAGGGCCGAATAGAGGGTGGGAGCATTGTCCGGCTCGACGCCGACAACCCTGGCGTGGCCTTCGACGGCGGCCGCGATTCCCGCCATCAGCCCGCCGCCTCCTACGGCCACCACCACGGTGTCTATCCCGCCCAGTTGTTCCAGGAGTTCCGAGCCGACGGTGCCGGCGCCAGCGGCGATTTCGGCTTGATCGTAGGCGTGGCAATAGACTGCACCGGTTTCCGCGGCGTAGTCGAGGGCGGCCTCAAACGCTTCGGCGTACTCGGTTCCGCGCTGGACCACCGTGGCTCCGCTGGCCTTGAGTTTCTTGACCTTCACTGCGGGTGCGGTTTCGGGGACAAAAACGGTCGCCGGCACACCGAGTTGCGCCGCGGCATAGGCATTCGCCAGGCCCGCGTTGCCTCCCGAGGCGACGACGATTCCAACATCGTCCTTCAGCTCACCGCGCTCCCGCGCGGCGAGCACGCGGTTGAAAGCACCCCTCGCCTTGAACGTCCCCGTGTGCTGCATGAACTCGCATTTGAACCACAATTGCCCGGGCACCGTTCCGGCATCCGCTTCGAAAACGGGGGTGCGGCGGATCCTTCCGGCAATCCGGGAGGCAGCTTCATCGACGTCGACGCGTGTGATCATGGGAAGTCCTCGTTCCGTGGGGTCAGAGCAAGTGCAGGGCTAAGACTCAGGCTATCGGGACTCGACGTCGGCCGTTCCGAGCTGCTGCCGGCGGGCCTCGCGGTTCCGCCACCAACGGCGGGCAAGGTCAACTGCGGCCCAGATTCCGGCGAGGGGAGACAGCACGACGACGCCGTAGATGAAGATCATCCACGTCAGGATCGCCAAGGGCTGCTGCGCTCCGCTCAACCAGGACAACCCGCCGAGCAAGCCGATTGTCCAGAACAAAACCACGCCCAAGAGCACTGCTCCCGCCGGAAAGTACTCGCTCCTCACAACAGCCATCAGTGTCTCCACCGGCTGCCACCTGCCTTCCATCACCGCACCCGAATAACTTCAGTATGCATCCGGGAAAACGCCCGACACGGCCAGCGCGCGGGCGAAGTGACGAACATAACCGTTGGGGCCGTGTCGCCACGGATTTCCGGGCCTATGTGACGCGTGGAATGCCGGCGTAGTCTGTAAGCACGCACGGTTGATAGCTGGAAAAATGGCTCCGAAGAACAGCCCGAAAAGTGGTTTGGCCAGGGTCCTGCGAAGGGTCTTCGGATTCTTCGTGGTGAGTGCCATCTGTGGCGTGCTGGCCGCCGGATTGGTAGTCCCCGGTGTGGCGTCGGCCGGGATGGCCGTCAGCGGTTCGATCAAGTACTTCGACAACCTTCCGGGTGACCTGGTGGTGAACGCGCCGTCGCAGTCCACCAAGGTGCTCAGCGCAGACGGAAAGACGATCGCCACCTTTTATGCCGAGAACCGTGTGAGGGTCAGCATTGACCAAATGTCGCCCTACATCAAGGACGCGATTGTCGCCGTCGAGGACAGCCGCTTCTACGCGCACGGCGGCATCGATCCCCAAGGGATTCTCCGGGCATTGGCGTCCAACTTCACGAAGGGCACCAACGAGGGCGCGTCGACCCTGACCCAGCAGTACGTAACCAACGTGCTCAACGAGTCCCGTCTGGCGGCAGGCCAGACCGGACAGGTGGTGCTCAGCGGACAGAAGACCATCGGCGACAAGGTCCGGGAAATGAAACTTGCCGTCGAACTCGAAAAGAAATTCACGAAGGACCAGATCCTGGAGGGCTACCTCAATATCGTGTTCTTCAACCGGGACGCGTACGGAATCGAAGCCGCGGCGGAGCACTTCTTCAGCGTTTCCGCCAAGGACCTCAGCCTTCCACAGGCCGCACTCCTCGCCGGCCTGGTCAACAGTCCCAGCTACTTCGACCCCTCCGTCCATCCGGACAACTCCATCCAACGCCGCAACCTTGTGCTGTCCGACATGCTCGCGCAGCACAAGATCCAACAGGCAGCGTATGCAGCGGCCGTCGCCACTCCCCTCAAGCTCAACATCACGCCAGGGAAGCAAGGCTGCGCCGCAGCAGACATGGCCGTATACTTCTGCGACTACATCTCCCACCTCATCCTCAACGACCCTGTATACGGTGCCAGCGTCACGGACCGGGAACAGCTTCTGTACCGCGGCGGGTTGACGATCACCACCACCTTGGACAGCCGCCTGCAGGCAGTGGCACAGCAGCAGGTTGATGCCACGGCAGGGGCAAACCCGGACAAATGGGGCGCCTCCTTGGTCTCGGTGCAGCCCGGCACGGGCAAGATCCTGGCCATGGCACAGAACACGGTTTTCCTGGCCGCGCCCGGCAAATTCGATACCCAACTCAACTTCAACGTTGATTCCGTGGACGCCAACGGCAATGATCTCAACGGAGCCGGAGGCTTCCAGCCAGGTTCCGCCATGAAGCCGTTCACTTTCACTGAGTGGCTCAACGAGGGCAGGTCCATGACCACCGAGGTGGACGCGTCGCGGAGGGTCTATCCACTCGGATTCCCCTGGAGGGACAGCTGCGGGAAGGTACTCGGCGGCTACAGCACGGCCCAGAGAGTCGCCGGCCTTGGCACGGCTGACGATCTCCGCAACAACGACGAGGGCTACTACCGCCCGATGCCCGTCAACTACGGACTCTACAACTCCATCAACACCGCAACCTTTGCCGAGGCAGCCCAACTGGACTTCTGCGGCATCCAGAAAGTGGTGGATGCGGTGGGTCTCCACAGTGGCGTGGACAACGCACCCGTGAACATGCACCAATTGGGCAATCTCCTCGGCGGGACGGAAATATCGCCGCTCGTAATGGCCGACGCCTTTGCCACTTTCGCCAACGACGGCACGTACTGCGCACCGATCGCCATTGTGGGCATCACGGATCCATCCGGCGGGAAGCTGCCCGCCCAAGCCAGTTCATGCCGCCCGGCCATCAAGCCCGAGGTTGCCCGCGGCGTCGACTCCGTGCTCCAGGACGTCCTGAAACGGGGATCCGGCATCTACATTCAACCGAAGGTCCAGGATTTGTTCCCTACCGCGGCAAAAACGGGAACGAACAACAGCAACGGCTCCACCTGGGTGGTCGGATTCACCACCGGGCTCGCCACCGCGTCTTTCTTCGGCGACACCATGGCAGGACAGAGCCGGCCCGGACAGAACGTCACCATCAACGGCAAGTTCTACACGGCCATCGACGGCTACATGCTGGCTGGCCCCCAGTGGGCCAACTACATGACGCAAGTAGCCGGGCTGTACCCGGCGGCAGCCTTCCCGGCGCCGCCCGCGTCCATGGCGGGGACACCCACGCCGAGTCCTACCCGCTGAGTTTCAGAATTCCTGTCCAGTGGCACGGATCATCACTTCGGAGACGTCGACGCCGGGTGGCTGCGCGAGTGCCCAGAGCATGGTTCCTGCCACGGACTCCGGAGGGATAGCGGCGTCGGGAGCGTTCTTCGAAGATCACTCACGAATCGAGCCATGCACGTAGCGGTACAAGGCTTGCCGGGAAGTCATCCCTGTCTTCTTCAGCGCCCTTGAGATGTGGTTCTCGACCGTGCGCAGGCTAATCGCGAGCCGGGCAGAAATCTCGATGTTTGTTTGACTGCCGGCAAGTATTGCGACTTCGATCTCCCGGGCCGACAAGGTCGGCGACAGTTCATGACCAATATTGAGGCCGAGGTGTTCGCCTGCCATCGGAAACCTGCCGTCGAAAAGCCGGTCTGCCTGCTGCAGAGCAGCAGCCCCCGTCCTATCCCGTTCCAAAAGACGACGCTTGGATGCGCCTTTGAGCAGCAAGCGGACGGCGTGCAGATCGGCATCCGGCCGGTATTCGTCCAAGAGGATGTTGAGCAGCCTGTGGTCATCGTCTACCACTGCTTCGGCGATGGCCAAAAACTGGTCGTGGGATGTGACCTTCGAGTTCCGAAAGACGTGTTCCGCCCGATCAAGGACCTCACGGCTCGGAAGCAGGCACAAGACGAAAACCGAAGCGTAGGCGGCTTCCGTGAGGAAGCCGCGATCCAATTGGGCGTCGATGAGGGTAATGGCACTCGCGTCAAAGGATTGCGGATCGTCGTACCGCTGGGCAAAGAGGTCAAAAACGCCCTTGCCAGTCCCCGGAAGAGGGCCGATATCGGCAACATGTGTCCTGGCTTGGGCACCCAACGAGGCGGGCTCTTTCCCCTCGCCCGTTAAAGCCCGGAGTCCGACGAGTCGAAGCATGGCGTCATGCAGGGCACTCGCGAGGAATCCCGGGCGGCCGAGCGCGAACACACTGCTCATCATCAGATCGGCCTCCTGGCTGAACCCCGATTGTGTAAGAGCCAGGGCGGCCACGTAGCTGTTCGCGACGAAGCCGAACCTGTCAAGGCCGCGGCGGGCCTCGCTGCGTCTGTTCAGTGAGAACACCAAAGCCTCGTCTAAGCGCCCCGCGACCAGCAGGGCCAGTCCCCGGACGAATGGCTCGATGCCCGAAGCCAAACCGAAATCATCAGTTGACTCCAGGGCCTTGAGTGCCGCCCGTCCATCGAAGCGGTAGACCTCCAATATGGCCCGCACCACGGTCAGGACCCCACTCTGCGGATGTGCCTTTCCGTAGCTGTCCAGGATCTCGCCCAGGTTTGCCGGCATTCGGTCGTAGGAGGCTGCGAGGAACAGGCCGAAACCCTCGGCCTCGGCCTTCTGCTGGGGACTGAGTGCGGCAAGTTCGGCGAGCATACCTTCAGTGGCTGCTACGTCATCGCCGCGCGTGATTGCCCAGAGCGCCCGCGTCATAGTGAAGAAAAGAGAGTCCTCCGGGTTGCCGTTGGCCACGACGGTGTGGCCAAAGACGTGTTCGATCCGCTCCGGGTCTATGGGTCCGCCCCAGTAGAACTTGAGGAACGCGGCCGCGTTGGCCATGCTTGGGTCCGCCGCCCACTGTTCGTAATGGGCTTCCTCCCGCACGCGCAGCTGTTCTTGGAAGTGACAGGCAGCCAGCGTGCCTCCCGCTCCTGATTCTTCCCTCAACTGCCCGACGGCGGCGGCAACAGAGAGCGTCATGAATCGCCCATCCCCTGGGGCGGGCGCGAGCGCCTCGGCAACGTTTTCGATCGGTTTGACCAGTACCCGACGAGAGGACAAAACGTGATTATCACGAAAGTAGTCGATCAGGAGGGGCGGATTTGCGGCCACGCAGAGCTCACCGTTGGCCTCTTCGGACACTGCGACCACACCACGCCCTCCGAGCCTGTCGAGCATTGTTGTGGCAACGATCGAATGTAAGGAGGCGACCGTCCGGGTGCCTAGCATCGACAATGCGTGCAGCGCGATAAGCTCATCGGGTTCGAGGCCTTGGAGGAGTGCTTCGACCGTTCCGCGGAGATCCTCGTTCCAAAGGGTATGGCCGGTCATTCGCCATTCTCCCTCGCAGAGCGTGAGCAGCTTGTTGAGGACGCCGCTTTGGGCCATCCTCACCACCAACTTGGGGTTGCCCGCGGACTTCATCTGGATGTGGGCGGTGACATCGACGTCCGCTGGGGCAGAAAGTGTTTCCGCGACAAGCTGGTTGACTTGGTCGTAGCGGAGTGACGGGAGCCGGACTTGTGCTTCCGGCCATCGTTCCGGGATGAGCACGGAGGTCCTCGGATAAATCGGCGAATCGTCCATGGACATGATCAGCGGCCGCTGGGACCGTCTTTGCGCGATGTCCAGGACAGCGAGGGACTCATCATCAAGCAGGTCGATATCGTCGACCACAATGATCCTTGATCCGCGTTGCGAAAGTTGTTCGGCGAGAACGTCAGCCATGCCCAAAGGACCCGTGTGGCGCGCACGCGTATCCAGGCCAAGGGAAGCGATTCCGGCGAGCGGCGTCTGTCGGAGAAGGCGGGCTCCAAACAGGCTGTAAACCTCGGCGCCGCTCTTTTCGAGTTCCGTGATGATTTCGCGGATTACAGTCGACCGACCGCTTCCAGCGCGACCAACAATTCGCACGCTAACCCCGCGCGCAGCAAGGCCTAGCCTCGATCTTTCACGAGGCAGGATTTCGGCGGGGTCAGGGCTTACTGGCTG
>NZ_JBZAYA010000028.1:0-36655 GCF_058244265.1 Arthrobacter sp. SE2
CACCCGCCGACGTAGGCCGCCAGGTGTTCTCCGGTGAGGGTGGAACGCCCGGCAACCAGATCGGCGGGTGTGCCCTCGAAAACGATCCGGCCGCCGTCGTGACCCGCGCCCGGGCCGAGGTCGACGATCCAATCGGCATGCGCCATGACCGCCTGGTGGTGCTCGATGACGATGACAGACTTCCCGGAGTCCACGAGCCGGTCGAGCAAGCCGAGCAGCTGTTCGACGTCGGCGAGGTGCAAGCCCGAGGTGGGCTCATCGAGAACCAGCACGCCGCCCTTTTCGCCCATGTGGGTGGCCAGCTTGATCCGCTGCCGCTCGCCGCCCGAAAGGGTGGTGAGAGGCTGGCCGAGGCTGAGGTAGCCGAGTCCGACGTCGGCCAGCCGCTGCAGGATCGCGTGGGCTGCCGGGATCCTGGATTCGCCCGCGGAGAAGAACTCCTCGGCCTCTTTCACCGACATCGCCAACACCTCCGCGATGTTGCGGCCACCGAGCCGGTACTCGAGCACCGATGCCTGGAACCTCTTGCCTTCGCATTCCTCGCACGGAGTGGCCACGGTGTCCATGAACCCGAGATCCGTGTAGATGACGCCCGCGCCGTTGCAGGTGGGGCATGCGCCCTCGGAATTCGCGCTGAACAGCGCCGGCTTCACGCCATTGGCCTTCGCGAACGCCTTCCGGATGGGTTCGAGGAGTCCGGTGTAGGTCGCGGGGTTGCTCCGCCGGGAGCCCTTGATAGCCCCTTGGTCGATCGAAACGACGCCGTCCCGCTTGGACAACGAGCCGTGGATCAGCGAGCTCTTGCCGGATCCGGCGACGCCCGTGACGACAACCAGGACCCCGAGCGGAATGTCGATGTCGACGTCGCGCAGGTTGTTCTCGCTCGCGCCACGGATCTCCAGTGCGCCGGCAGCTGCCCGCACCGTCTTCTTGAGGGTTGAGCGGTCCTCGAGGTGGCGCCCGGTCAGGGTGCCGCTGGAACGCAGCCCTTCGAGGGTACCTTCAAAGACCACTTCACCTCCGGCGGTGCCCGCGCCGGGACCGAGGTCGACGACGTGGTCGGCGATCGCAATTGCCTCCGGTTTGTGTTCTACGACGAGCACGGTGTTGCCCTTGTCCCGCAACTGCAGCAGCAGTTTGTTCATGCGCTGGATGTCGTGAGGATGCAAGCCGATGGTGGGCTCGTCGAAGACGTAAGTGACGTCGGTAAGCGAGGAGCCCAAGTGCCGGATCATCTTGGTGCGCTGCGCTTCACCGCCGGAGAGCGTACCTGCCGGCCGGTCGAGCGAGAGATAGCCGAGTCCGATCTCCGCGAACGAGTCGAGGAGGTGCCGCAGCCCTTTGAGGAGCGGCGCCACCGATGGTTCATCGAGGCCGCGCACCCATTCTGCAAGGTCGCTGATCTGCATCGAGCAGGCGTCCGCGATGCTGATTCCCTTGATCTTGGACGAGCGGGCCGCCTCGGTGAGCCGGGTTCCATCGCAATCGGGACAGATCGTGAAGGTGATGGCCCGCTCCACGAAGGCACGGATGTGCGGCTGCATTCCCTCCGGATCCTTCGAGAGCATGGATTTCTGGATCTTGGGAATCAGGCCCTCGTAGGTCAGGTTGATTCCCTCGACCTTGATCTTGGTTGGCTCCTTGTGGAGCAGGTCGTGGAGTTCCTTCTTGGTGTACTTGCTGATCGGCTTGTCCATGTCGAAGAAGCCGGAGCCGCTGAAGATGCGGCCGTACCAGCCGTCCATGCTGTAGCCGGGGATGGTGAGGGCGCCCTCGGCGAGCGACTTGCCGCCGTCGTACAGTGCGGTCAGATCGAAGTCGGTGACCGAGCCGCGCCCTTCGCAGCGCGGGCACATACCGCCGGTGATGCTGAAACTCCGCCGCTCCTTCGTCGTCGTGCCACCGCGCTCGAAAGTGACCGCGCCCGCGCCCGAGACCGAAGCGACGTTGAACGAGAACGCTTGGGGCGATCCGATGTGCGGCTGGCCAAGCCGGCTGAAGAGCATGCGCAGCATGGTGTTCGCATCGGTGGCGGTGCCGACGGTGGAGCGGGTGTTCGCGCCCATCCGCTCCTGGTCGACGATGATCGCCGTCGTGAGTCCTTCGAGCAGGTCCACATCCGGCCGCGCCATGGTCGGCATGAACCCTTGCACGAAGGTGCTGTACGTCTCGTTGATCATGCGCTGCGACTCCGCGGCGATCGTCGCGAATACGAGGGAGCTCTTGCCCGAACCGGAGACGCCCGTGAACACGGTCAACCGGCGCTTCGGCAGCTCGATGCTGATGTCCTTGAGGTTGTTCTCCCGTGCGCCTTGGACGCGAATCAGATCGTGGGTGTCGGCAGTATGCAGCTCAGGCGACTGCGTGTCCGTGCTCGTGGCCGTGCTCATCGTGTCTCCATCTTTTACGCGGGGTCGTCTTCGCGGTCTTCGTCGGCGTCTGGTTGGCTATTGAGGATCCTGAAGCAGCCCGAGGACGTTGCCGTCGGGGTCGGTCACGGTGGCAACCAGACGGCCGCCCCCGACGTCGCGGGCTGCTTCCTTCAGGGTAGCGCCGGCGGCAGTCACCTCGGCCAGCTTCGCCTCGATGTCCGAAACGTGCCAGTAAGCAACGGGCGAGGTCATGGCCTGCGGTCCGCCTCCCGGAACGAGCCCGATGTGCTGACCCGCGACGTCGAAGCCGACATAATACGGCCCGTCGGCCTGCGGCGGTATGCCGAGCAAAGCCGTGTACACAGCCTTCGCCGCGGCGAGGTCCGTAACGGGATGCAGCACTGTCTTGATTCCCTCGTTGGAAGAGTCGCTCATGATCACTCCTGGAGTCATTAGGGGACGAAGCTGGCGTGGACGGTGTTGTCCATGACCGCCATTCTAGGCGCGGCCCGAAAGCGGCGCTTCTCCATTCCTGACCGGTCTGGGGCCGGGAGATTCGTTCTATGGACATCCCTGTTGAGGGGTGCCACGATGGCCGAACACGGCCCCTGGCGTACCGCGCCAGGGCGAAGCGAGGCTGGAGGAGCCAATGTCGGATTCCGATCTCGATCTGATGGTGGAGAAGTACCATCAAGCGCTTGATGCGTTCGTCAAAGGAGACCCGGAGCAGCAGAAGAAGCTGTTCTCAAAGAGCGACGACGTCACGCTCGCTAATCCGCTTGGGCCGCCTGCACGGGGCTCGAATGCGGTCGAGGCCACCATGGATCGGGCGTCATCCGGGCTGAGGGAGGGCGAGCCCATCAGATTCGAGCGAATCTCCGGGTATGTCGGGACGGAGCTTGCGTACATCGTCGAAATCGAATGGGCACGGGCCAAGGTTGGCGGATCTGATGAGGTGTCCCCGATACCCCTTCGGGTGACGACGATTTTCCGCCGGGAAGAAGGTGAGTGGAAGGTCCTCCACCGTCACGCGGATCCCATACTTTCCGCGCGGCCGATCGAGTCGATCGTCCAGGCCTAGTGGCTCCCGAGGTGCTGGATCAACGCGTCGAGGATCGGCACCTGCCCGCCTACCAGTTTGGCGCGGGCAACTGCCTCCGTGGCCCAGACCGCGTCGTCGATCTCCGGGTAGCTCCGGACAATGCCGGATCCTCGCGGCCATTCCAGCTCGAAGGTATTGCTGACGATTCTCTCGGGGTCGAAGTCCGACTCCGCCGTGAAAGCCGCCACGAGTTTGCCCGACGGCTGCCGGAAGATGCCCAGCTGGTGATATTCGACGACGGGCGGGGGAGAGCCTATCTCCTCGGCGAATTCACGTTTGGCGGCCACCAGGGGATCCTCGTCTTCGAGGTATTCGCCTTTGGGTATGGACCAGGCACGTGCATCTTTATGCGCCCAGAAGGGTCCGCCCATATGGGCTATCCAGACTTCCAATTCCGCCGCGGAATTCCGACGGTACAACAGAATGCCCGCGCTTCGAACTGTCATTTGCCCTCCCAGGCATAGGTTATCTGCCGGGTCGGACGGTCGGAACCTTCAGCACTCCCAAGGCCTCTACCAAATACGGGACCGGATCCGCATCCGTGCCGGCGGCCCACTGCATCCAGGCCTCGAAAGTCGCCCCGAGATAGGCGGCGCACAGATAGCCTGCCGCGCTTTCGGTGACGCCTTGCGCCAGGAGGTAAAGCCTCGCCCGTTCCCGCTGCGGAGCCAGGGCACCGTAACTTCTGCTCGCCAGTTCAGGGTGCTCTGCAATCAGGCGCAGGCGCCCGCGCGTGACGGAAAGGTCCAGGATCGCCGAAACCCCGGCGATAGCAGCCGCCCGAAGTCCGGCGAGGATGCCGCCGTCGGAAGTGTCGCCGTCACCCTGATCGCCGTCGGTCGGGTCCGCTGCGCGAGCGTTCTCCAGCACCTGGCCGGAGGCTTCCACTACCGGTTCCATGCCACCCCACACGAGGTCAGCTTTGTTCGGGAAGTAGCGGTAGAGGCTCTTCCGTCCGATTCCCGCCGCGCGTGCGATGTCCTCCATTGATGTCCGTTCGTAGCCGTTCTCGGCAAAAAGACGGAGCGCGACGCCGGCCACGGCGTCCGGATCAATTGTCGCCGGGCGTCCGGTGGAGCGCCCGACGCCGGGCTTCGTATGGTCTGCGGGCATCTCTCCAGTATCCACTCTTACATAATGACATGGAGTGTCATAAGGTGAAGGAAACGCCACCAACACGTTCGGGAGGAACAACATGGGTAACGGGACTGCATGGCAGGAAGCCGCCATCAATGGCCGTTTTGCCGGGAAGACCGTGATCGTCACCGGGGCGGGCTCGGGCATCGGCCAGGCTACGGCCCTGCGCGTCGCGAAGGAAGGCGGGCGGGTCATCGCCGCCGACATCAGCAAGGAGCGCCTGGACGCCCTGGTGGAGGAAAACGGCGGCTTGGATCTGGTGCCCGTGGCCGGCGACATCTCCACCGAGGAGACCGTTGCCGCCGTCGTCGTTGCCGCCGGCGGCCGCGTGGACGCCCTCGCCAACATCGCCGGCATCATGGATAACTTCGCCCCGATTCACGAAGTGGACGACGCCATGTGGGAGCGGGTCTTCCGGATCAACGTCACAGCCCTCATGCGCTTGACCCGCGCGGTGGTGCCTCTAATGTTGGAGGCCGGCACCGGCTCCGTGGTCAACGTCGCTTCCGAAGCCGGACTGCGCGGCTCCGCTGCTGGTGCCACCTACACTGCGTCGAAGCACGCCGTGGTCGGCCTGACCAAGAACTCAGCTGTGATGTACGGACCGAAGGGGCTGCGCTTCAACGCCGTTGCCCCCGGACCCACCATCACCAACATCGAGGCGGTGTGGGGATCGCAATTGGCCGCCGAACGACTCGCTCCGCTCATGCAGGCCACTGTCCCCACCCCGGCGACGGCTGCCCAGTTGGCGGCATCCATCACCTTCCTGCTCAGCGAGGACGGCACCAACGTCAACGGCGCCATCCTCGCGTCCGACGGCGGCTGGTCAGCGCTGTAGGGCGGCTCTTCGCGAGGAGGGGTTCAGCCGGAGGGGAGCGGTTCGACCGCAGAGCCAAGTCGGAGCGACACGTCGCATGCCTTGATCAGCGCCTCGTCGTGGGTGGCTATGATGACGGCGACGCCGCGGGCTGCCTCTTCCAGCAGGAAGCGTGTCACGAGATTGCGGTTGTCGAGGTCGAGGGACGCGGTCGGCTCGTCCGCAAAAATGACATCGGCGGAGCGGAACATCGCCCGCGCTAGGCCGACGCGTTGCTTCTCGCCGCCGCTCAGAGTTGAAACCTTCTCGCGGGCCCTGCCTGCAAGTCCCACCCGGTCGAGCGCACTTTCAAGGCCCGCCCTGTGGCGCTTCTCAAGTCCGAAGATTGGCAACTGCGAGAGGGCAACGTTGTACTCGACAGATTCTTCATCGATGAGGCCGTAATCCTGGAAGACAAAGGCGGCGTGCTGCTGCCAGAACCGACGACGACGCCGGTCGTCCCAGCGCGTGGCGTCCCTGCCCCCGACGTGCACCTGCCCGCCGTCGACGCGGCGCAGGAGCCCCAGGACATTTAGGAGGGTTGTCTTCCCGCACCCGCTGGGCCCAACAAACGCTAGGGTTTCCCCGGGGGTCGCATGGACGCTTTGTCCTTTGAGAACGTCCTTGCCCTCGATGGTCACTGTGATGTTCTCTGCTTTGATATCCATTGAGTTCCCTTCCCCGATACCTTCGTTGGTCTACGCTCGGCGGGCGAGTAGTTGTGCGAAGACTCCGTTGGCAGACGTGATATGAAGGAGGCCGCTTATGAGCGCGTAGAGCGGGACTGCCGCCAGGGCCCACCAGGCATCACTTCCGCTTCCCGCTCCAAGTGCCAGGAACATCGCGATGGCGACGACGACAGCAAGCGTCCCTTCCCAGGCGAGCCGTCGCGCGAGCGACTTTGCCCAAGGCCACCCGGCTGTGCGCTGTACGAAGTGGCGACGGCCCTTGGCTACCGCGTACACGAGCGCCGAGACGGCGGTGCTCATAGTCAACGCCAGTAGGACCAACGTGAAGGAGAGAGTTTTCATGCCCGCAGACTGGCTCTGAAGCTGGCTGTTGTACAAGCCAGCGTCGGAGATACGATCCACCGAAAGGACGACGTTCCCCAACGGGTGGCCAGCGAGGTAATCCCGTACCCAGCGAGCATCGCTGAATGTGAGGTTTCCGCTAGTGAGGAAGGCGCCAATTGTGCCGTCATCGAAGATTTCTGCCGGATCATCAACTAGAACAATGAGTGGGTTCTCGAAGTGGGCCATTTCTCCAAGTCTGGGAGGCAACCCAGGAAAGTTTTTGTGGCCGGTGTAGCGGTACGTCTTGAACGCGTTCGCGAATCCGTCAAGAGTGCCCACCCTGGTCCAGAGCGGGTACTGACCCTCCAGATGCTCCCTGAGTGCGGCTGGCAGCTGATCTGGGGAAATCCGCTCTGCACGAGTGCCTAACGGATTCCCGGCTAAGGGCGTTGAATCAATGAGGGTTGAAATCGCCCTCAAGTAGCTAGGGTTCACCAGGACTGTGCCGTCATATCCGCCAAGGTCGGTGGACGCTCCTTCGTTCAGAGAAATGATATTCGCGGGTTTGAAGGAATAGGAGAATGTCAACTTGCCGGCGCGGGATGCTGCGACGGCCAAATCGCGCATTTCCGCTAGCCGTCGTTCGAATTCAGTCTCTGAGCCAGTGCTGATCCGGACCGAGACATTGTTCTTCAGGACTTCCCACTGGGCGTTTTTGTTTGAAAGATTCGTCGCTTCGGCGATCGATGCCCCGACGATCGGCAGCGTGACTGTGACGAGGACGAGTGTTGCGCCCTTGAGTACCTCGCTAATCCACTGGAAGTGCTTCTCCGGGGGCTGGCGGGAGGCGATTCCGGAGACAGAAGGCCACGTCATGGCGCTGACGATCAAGGCGCAGAGCAGCATCACAGCCAAAGCCGAGGCTAGGAAGAACACGCTCGCCTGGGCGAACGGCAGTAGGTAGGACGCCTTGCCTTGGACCGCAACCACCACGAGGGCCGTGAGAAGGCCCCCGCTTGCGGGGAGAACCACGACCTGGACGAGCGAAAGAAGGTCCTCACCAACTACTTTGGCCGCCGTTGCTCCGCACAAGAGCTTGAGGGACCGGGCCCGGGCCCGGAGGGCGTACCACGAGATGACGAGCGCGATGAGCAGGACGAGGCAGGTCAGAAACGTCAACCAAGCTCCGGTAGAAAACACCGCCTGCTGGAGCACCGCGGCGGGGACCTTGGCGATGACAGCGTTCTTGACACCACGAGCATCGAACCATTTGTTGAGCTGCGCCACCGCAGTCTCTGGCCCTGAATAGACGTAGGGGCCGTTGAGGTTGGCGCTGCCAAGTTCGTGGGCGGAGCGTAGCTCTCCGTGCATCCCGGCGTCGAACCACTCGAGCACCCGCGGCGTGTCGGTCGCGTTCCTACTGAACGCATACAGTGAGCGAGCGTTGTAGAAGTCTTCAGGATCGGCCACTATTTTGGCCAGATGAAGCCCTGAGGCATCCGCAAGCGCGTCCAGCTCCGAAATGATTTGGGCTTTAGGCAACCGAGTCTGGGAGAAATCGAGGCTTGCCCTGAACTCGGCGTCGCGCGGAAACGCCTCTTCAGTGGTCTGTATGTATATGCCGGCCAGCACCGATAGGAATATAGCGATTCCAAAAGAAGTGACTCGCACCAAGATTTTCAGCATTTGAGATGGGTCCTCGGAGAGCGGGATTGAGTCCGCCCAGTGGGCTTGGAGCGAAGCCCACTGGGTGGAACTCAACTGGATTGGCGCGGTTGAGGTCCTAACAGACCCGGTAGTAATACTTGTTATGTGTCCAGGGCGTTGCCCCGAGCCAAGAATTTGACCACTGCCCGGCGGCGATATCGGCGCTCCGATTGTTTCCCCAGTCGTTCCAAACCGAAGATCCGTGGCACTGCGAACCATGGAAGTAGTCGGAGTAAATGCCGACGCCATTGAAGCCGTAGTTCCACTGGCCGCCCTGGACCGGGTATTGCGTGGCCGCGACAGCGGTTCCGGCGACGGAGGACAGCGCTCCGGTGAGCGCGAGTCCGGCCAATGCTTTCTTCATGTTCATTGAAATCCCCTCAATTCGAATAAGAGATGTCTTTCCACATCTGCTCGGCGTCCATTGGGCAGCCGAGCACCAGCGACCGGACAGGTCTCAAACCGAAAGAGAGATAACCGGCGTGTGAGCAAGGCTACGGGCTGAATCGGCCATTAGGAGGTTGATGTTCCCGAATTGAGTGGCCCGAAGAGGGAAATTGAGTGGTCCGAAGGGGAGAATTGAGTGGCCCAGAGGAAAATACGCATCCATGTCGTGCATCGCCGATATTAACATGAAGCGTGCGGAAGGGGCCTTCGCCTTGGTCGACTGGCCGGCCGAGCAGATCGCTCCGGACATTGCCGCGGCGCTCAAGGACCGGACCACGGCCATCGTGGCCAACGCTGACGAACTGTTCGACGTGGACATTGACGTGATCGTGGAAGCCACAGGGAACCCGATCACGGGAATAAAGCACGCCCTGCGCGCCATCGAAACCAAGAAGCACATCATCATGGTGACCGTTGAAGCCAACGCGGCGGCGGGCCCGGCGCTAGCTAAGCGTGCAGAAGCTGCCGGCGTCGTACATGCACACCTCGTTCCGCGACGGTACGAAAGCGGCAATTGAGATGACTGCCGTCGCCAACGGTGCGGGCCTGGCGCCGTCTGACTCCGGGCTCAGCTTCACGCCGGGCAACGTCGGAGAGATCGCCACGATTTGCCGGCCAAACGAGGTTGGGAGCTCCCTTGCCCATGAAGGCAGCGTGGATGTCATGTCTAGCGTGAACCGCGACGGCAGCTGGATCAGCCACAACACCCAGGAAGGCGTCTTCGTCGTCAAGGCAACAAACGCAGCTGAAGGACTTGACCTTCATCGCGGAAACCGCGGCAGGGGCCGGGGTGGATCTACCGGTCTCCAGCAGCGTCCGCAGTGCATTTCAAACGATGGTTTCGCAGGGACTTGGCGAGCTGGACCATACGGGCATCTATCTCAGCATTCGCGCCTAGCCGGGACGACGACGGCGGGAGCGTCCCGCCGTCGTGGTTCTGCGTTGCCTCGGCTTCAGCCGGTATAGCCTTCCACCTGTTTTGGGGGCCGTGGCTTGGCCTCGTTCGGGTTCTCCCCGTACTGTCTCTTGGCCCGCCTTTGCCGCAGCAGGTCCCAACACTGATCCAGGTCCAGTTCGATCCGCTCCAGCCTTGCGCGGTCAGGTGCATGCGCTGGACCCGGCGGGGCCGCCTCTGCCTTCTCCCGGAGTTCCCGCTCTTCCTCCACCAGCGATTGGATGCGGTGCAGAATGCCCTGTTCGTCCATGGTGACCCTCTTCCTGAACTAGCCGTTACCAGTCAGGTTAGTGAGCCGCGCTGGGTGTGAACAGAGGCGGTGTTCGCTAGAGCTGTCCCGGCTGTCTCCCGTTTGCGGAATACTTGGACGCAGATCCAGGATTTCCGCAAGCGAAGGCGGTGATTAGAGCCGTGAACGGCGAAAACAGTGCGTTCAAGCGCAGGCTGGAGCGAGCCATGGAGCTGCGGAACGTCCGCGCAACCGGCATGACGGCCGAAGAAGAAGCCGAACTTGAGGCCGCCGAGGACGAAGAGCGGCGGAAGCGCAAGAAGGTGGACGACGCTGCGCGGGTGGAATACCTGATCCGCGACGCCATGGCGCAAGGGAAGTTCGACAACCTGAAGTACGCAGGCAAGCCGATCCCCGGGCTGGGGGAGCGCTACGATCCCGATTGGTGGGTCAAAGGCCTCATCCAGCGCGAACATCTCAGCGGCCTTGGCCCGAAAGCCATTCTCCTACGCACCGAGGATGCTGAACTGGATGCCAAGCTTGACGCCCTGTACTCCGAAAATCAGGTGCGCGAGCTGGTGGAGGACTTCAATGCCCGGGTCATTGACGCGCGGCGCCAGCTCCAGGGCGGCCCGCCGGTGGTCACGAAAACCCGCGATGTCGGCGTCGAGCTGGAACGCTGGCGCGAGCGCCGGGCGGCGGCTGCTAAGGCAACCGCGGCGGCCCAGGAAGCCGTGAATCAGGAACTTGCGGGCAAGCGGCCGTGGTGGCGTCGCATCTGGAACGGTTCCGGGTAGGCCGGACTCAGCTGCGCAGTCCGGTGTTGAACGCGGGCGTTCCTGCCAGCCGGCCGCCGTCGACGGCGAGAACGGTTCCAGTGACGAACGAGGACTGGTCCGAGCAAAGCCAGACGGCGGCGGCGGCAACCTCGGCCGTGGAGCCGATCCGGCCCAGCGGCACGGCCGCGGCCACACGGTCCTGTGCGGCTTGGCCCGCCCCGGCGAGCCGCTCGGTGAGGATGGGGCCGGGAGCGATCGCGTTGACCCGGATCCCGTGTGAGGCGTAGTCGAGCGCGGCCACCCGTGTCAGGCCGCCGACGCCGAACTTGCTCGCCACGTAGCCGCTCATGCCAGCGACGCCTTGTTCGCCGGCGGTGGAGGACATGTTGACGATCGCCCCGCCGTCTCCGCTTTTGAGTATGAGCTCGATTTCGTACTTCAGGCAGAGGAACACCCCGCGCAGGTTGACCGAGATTGCACTGTCGAACTCCGCGCTTGCCCACTCGGCCAGGGGCGCCGGGGCCCGCCCGCCGCCTGCGGCATTGTTGACCGCGGCGTCGAGGCGGCCGAAGCGGTCCCGGATTTGGGCCATCAGGGCTTTCACCGAGTCCTCATCACTCACATCCACGGACATGGCCACGGCATTCCCGCCGCCCGAAGTAATGGCGGCAACCTGCTGGGATAGGCGAGCGCTGTCACGCGAGGCAAGGACGACGTCTGCACCGGCGCCAGCCAGCGCAGCTGCGATCTCCGCACCGATTCCGCGGCTCGCTCCAGTGACGAGCGCGACCTTGCCGTGCAGCGGCCGGGTGGGATCCGGCGTCGTCATGGCGTTGTCCGGCTTGGGCCGTGCATTTGGCGTGCGCCGGGTGCGTGCGCCCGGGGCTCTTGGTTCGCGGCTGCCCGGTTGCGGGAGAGCAGGAAGCCTGCAGCCACCAGCCAGAGAAGGCCGCCGAAGCGCCCGATCGGCAGCAGGAACTGAAGAGGTTCGATCGCCATGGACAGGAAGCTCAACTCGGACAGCGCGGCAATGACCAGTCCGGTCCAGGCCAGCCAACGGGGCATGAAGCCCAGGATCAGGGCCGGGACGGCGATGCCCGCCATGAGGAGGCCGATTCCGACGACGAAGCCGACCCCGCCGGTGATGAACGCGGCGAGCGCGAGTGCGTGGGTGAGCGTCACATCCGTGGTGATTTCCGGCCGGCTCAGCAGCCAGGTCACGGAACCCGACAGCATCAGGAAGATGGCTGCGCTGACGCCGCCGAAGAAGCTAATGGCCGGCCCTGGAACGCGCACGCCGAGCCGGAGCTGCCGGGCGTAGACGGTGGCCGCGTAGATCCCCAATGGCACGGCGGAGCCGAATTGGAGCATTCCGCCGACCCGCATGGCAGCGACGTTTTGCTGGAAGAATGCGGCCACCTGCCCCGTCGAAGCAAAGGGCGAGACGAACGTCTGGCCGCCTGTCAGGATTGCGGACGTGATGAGGCTGGCGAGGAAAATGCCCAGGCTGACGAGGGCAAGAACGCCGGGGTGCGGGCCGCCTGACCGGGCTGGACGGCCGTCATCGGAAATCGAACGACTACTCATGGCTGAACCTCTCGTAATTGCGTCACTACTGAAATAGTTCACCTCTAGAATTATTCTGTCAAGCCTGTATTCTGAATCCATGGACTTAGCCACGCCGGGCCGGCCGAAACGGACCGCTTTTCTCTTGTCGCAGCTGGGCGCCGTCGCATCGTCCCGCTTTGCCGACCGCACTCGGGAGATCGGCCTCACGCCCAGCGACGCCGGTGTCATCCGCCTGCTCGGACGCGCCCCTGGGTTGAGCCAACGCTCCCTTGCGGACAGGCTCGGTGCCGTCCCCAGCCGGGTGGTTTCACTCATCGACTCGCTTCAGGAACGCGGCCTCGTGGAGAGGGTGCGCAGCAGTACAGACCGGCGAAACTATGAATTACACCTCACCGACGCTGGCACGCGCGTGCTGCGGGAGCTGCGCGGGATCGCGGAACAGCATGAAGCGGAGCTTCTGGCCCCGCTGACAGGCGAGCAGGTCACGCAACTTGGCGAGCTGCTTGCGCAGCTCGCCAACGGCCACAGGCTGGACAGGGACGTCCACCGCGACGTCGGCCGCCAGGCCGGACGCGATGTCGGACCTGACGGCGGACCTGATCGAGCACGTAAGGCCTGATCCGCTACAGCACCACTTCGCGGCCCGTCCTGCTGGACTCGTAGATCGCGGAGATGATCTTGATGAGCTCAAGGCCGTGGGCGGCCGGAGCGGCCTCGGCGGCATCGCCCCGGGCGGTGGCCAGGAACTGCTCCACTTCGTTGCGGTATGCCACGGTGCTAAAAGTCGGCGAATCCAGCACCGGCGATATGTCCAGCAGCGTGTCGTGCTGTTCGGTGAAGATTTCCAACGCCGGCTCCAGCTGCGCGCCGCCTTTGTCTCCGAAGATTTGGACCTTGGTTTCATCCGCGCCGTGCATCGAGTAACTGGTGTCGAAGTGCATCACTGCGCCGTTGCTGAACTTGATCAGTGCCGTCGCAAGATCTTCGACGGGGTCCGCCGGTGGTCGTGCCGGATCGAAATCGGCGGAGAGATACCGGCTGAAGTTCGAGATATTGTTCCGTGCACCGATCTTGTGGAAGACAGTCCCAGAGACCGACGCCACGGAGGGGCAGCCCATGAGCCACCAGCAAATGTCGATGAAATGGACGCCCAGATCGATGAGCGGACCTCCGCCGGACAACGCCTTGTCGGCGAACCAACCGCCGGGATTTCCTACCCGGCGCAGGCAGGTGGCCTTGGCATAGTAGATCTGCCCGAGGTCGCCGGCGTCGATAAAGCGCTTGAGTACCTCGGCGTTGGGCGAGAAACGGCGGACGTACGCTACCTGCAAAACGGCGGCACTCCTCTGGGCGGCAGCAGCAACAGCCAAAGCCTCCCTTAGGGAGGCCGTCATAGGCTTCTCGACCAGCACATGCTTGCCGGCCTCGAGCGCCGCAATCACGATTTCGGCGTGCGTGTCATTGCGCGTGCAGATGCTGACGGCGTCGATCTCGGGATCCGCCAAGAGCTCCTTGTAGTCCGTGAAGACCTTGACTGCACCGTATTCCGCGGCCCGGCTTCCGGCCCGCGCAGCGTCGATGTCGCAGACAGCCACCAGGTGCGCCGACGGCGAATCGCGGTAAGCGTCCAAATGCATGTCCGAGATGGTCCCGAGCCCAATGACCCCAACATTCAGGGCCCCCATGTCAGCAGTCCTCCCACAGTGCGGCGGCATTACGCAGCGACTCCGGCGTCGCTGTGAGGCAGTCCTCGCGGCCCTCGTATTCCACGGAACACGGGCCGCTGAAACCGAAGTCCTTGATCAAGCGGAGGACACGCGGCAGGTCCATGTCCCCGAGTCCGAACACGGAGCCTTGGATATGGTCGCCTGCCAGCGTTTGCAGCCAGCCGCCACCGGGACTTCTCTTCCGGCGGTAGAAATCCTTCAGATGCACCACAGATGCGTAGGGGAGGAGTTTGGCGACGGCCGATTCCGGCAGCTCATCGACGCACAGGAAATTGCCGATGTCCAAGGTGACCTTGAAATTGTCGCGGTCCACTGCATGCACCAACTGCAGCAACCGTTCGCTGACGTTGAAGGCCATGCCGTGGTTTTCCACGCTGGTGGTGATTCCCAAGGTTGCCGCATGGTCGGCGAGTTCCCGGGACGCCGGGACCACCTGCTCCAGGGCATCGCGGTATTCGGCGTATGAGGTGGGGCGCCAGGCCCACGGCACTACATCGTGGCGGAAGCGGCTGATCCCCATCCGGTGGGCCGTGTCCAAGTGCATCTTCACCCGGGCGATCTCAGCCGCTGGGTCTGTGCCAAGGAAATCGGCCCCCACCACATAGTTGACCAAGGCGATCCCGGACTCCTCTCCATGCTCGCGCAGTCCTTCGGCCGCCGCGTGGTTTTGGGAAAGGTCCACGCCCAGTCCCGCCTCGGCCACTTCGAGATGGCTGGCCTGATGTGATGCCGCCCAGCCGGGCAGGTCCAAAAGGCCCACTCGTCCGTCGGCCAAGGCTCCTGCCAAACTGTACGTACTCAGCCCAATCTGCATTGTTAGATCCTCTTCCGTGGATTCCGCGCGCCGTCACTTGCGAGCCCACGTTAGGCAGGATTCCAGGCGAAAAGTGCTGGTTGAACTTCATTCGGCATTGAACTTTTGCACCCGTGCCCCGGTCCCGCCGCGAACCTCAATATGGTGGCAGGCATGATCGAAATGAAGCCCCGGATCCTCATTACCGGAATCGCCCTCGAGGCCAGCACCTATTCCCCTGCCCGGACCCGCATCCAGGACTTTGTCCGGCGGGATGGCCAGGAGATCTTGGACCAGTACCCCTTTTTCGCTCTGGGCCATCCCGTGCGCGAGGCGGCGGATTGGCTGCCGCTAGTCCATTTCCGATCCATCCCGGGCGGGTCCGTCCCTTCCGCCGATTACACCGAGATGAAGCAGACGATTCTTTCCGCTGTGGCGGATGCCTTGGGCGAGGGCCCGGCGGACGGGCTCTATTTCGACATCCACGGTGCCATGAGCGTGGATGGCGTAGACGATCCCGAGGGCGATTTGCTCCTTGCCCTGCGCGGTCTCATCGGCCCGGACGTCCTGGTGTCCAGCGGTATGGACCTGCACGGCAACGTTTCCTGGACTTTGGCGCACCAACTGGACATCCCCAGTTGCTACCGCATGGCCCCACACGAGGACTGGCTGGAAACCAAGGAACGCGCCGCCGCGAACCTGCTGGAGCGACTGGCACTGCCGGAGGCCACCCGCCGCCCTATCAAGGCCTGGGTTCCGGTGCCCATCCTGTTGCCCGGGGAAAAGACCAGTACCCGATTGGAACCGGCCAAATCGCTATATGAGGAAGTTGCGGTGATCGCTGGTCGGCCAGGCGTGCTCGACGCCGCACTGTGGATCGGTTATGCCTGGGCAGACGAACCGCGCAACCGGGCCGTGGTGATGGTCACCGGTGACGACGCCGACGCCGTCGCAAGCCATGCGGGCCGGCTTGCAGCCGACATGTGGAACAGACGGGACGAGTTCCGTTTCGTGGCGCCCTCGGCGCCGCTCGCTGAATGCCTCGCGGCAGCGGAGGCAAGCACGAAGCGCCCGTATTTCATCAGCGATTCCGGGGACAACCCCACGGCCGGGGGAGCCGGTGACGTCACCTGGACCCTGCACAAACTCCTTGAGCACCCACCCATAGCAGCCGGAACGATGCAGGCCATTTATGCCTCGATCCCGGATCCCGCCGCGGTGGACCATTGCATTGGCGCCGGCGTCGGTGGATCCGTCTCTGTGGAGGTGGGTGCTCGCGTGGACGGCACACAGTCCGGCCCGGCGCGGCTGGACGGCATTGTTGAGCATCTGGCCCAGGGCGACTCCGTGGCCATTGACGAGGCAGTCATTCGCGTTGGCGGGCTGCGCATCATCGTGACCCGGCGGCGCAAGCCGTACCACCTGGAATCAGACTTCCTCAGGAACGGCTTGGATGCCCGGACAGCCGACGTTGTGGTGGTCAAGATCGGCTACCTCGAGCCGGAGCTCTTCGACATGGCTTCGGACTGGATGCTGGCGCTCACCCCAGGGGGCGTGGACCAGGATCTGCACCGGTTGGGCCACCGTCGGATCGCGCGGCCCATGTTCCCGTTCGACGACGGCGGGGTGGCACCTGACCTGAGCGCACGGTTGGTGCCTGCGTCGAACCAGCCGGCCGGCGTCGAGCGCTGAGGGGGCCGGTGCGTCCGGGGCTCCAAACCGGACCGAAACTAACTTCGATTCTGAACTAAGTTAGCGGCCCTTCCGAAGCATCATTCCTCCATGATTTCGTTTGCTGCATGGTCAATCGACCCTGTGAGTTCAAAGTGGAGGAAGCGATGAAAGAACTTAGTCGACGTGGTTTGCTCGGTCTGGGCGGAGCCCTGGGTGCCGCAGCCTTGCTGTCCGCATGTGGCGAGGCCTCGGGCTCCGTCTCTTCGGACAGCCTCTCCACTCCGGCAAAGCTGCGGGTCTGGTTCATGAAGGACTCCGTGTCTGACAAGGCCCAGGCGTGGCTGAAGCAGGAGTTCGAAAACAAGTTCCAGGGATCCACCCTCACCATCGAGCAGCAGGAGTGGGATGGCATCGTCCCGAAGCTCCAGACGGCTCTCGCCAGCGCCGAATCGACGCCGGACATCATCGAACTTGGCAACACCCAGGCGCCCACGTTCTGTGCGGTGGGAGCACTGGCCGATCTGAGCGGTATGAAAGAAGAGCTGGGCGGTGCAAATCTGACCCAATCGCTCGTGGAACTCGGCAGCTTCGAGAACAAGATGTACGCCGCACCCTTCTACGCCGGAAGCCGGATCGTGTTCTACCGGAAGGACATGTTCCAGCAGCTTGGGCTCGCGATACCGAAGACCATTGACGAGCTGACCGCCGTCGCAACGAAGATCCAGACCGGCAACCCCGAGAAGAACGCACACTTTTCCGGGATGTTCCTGCCCGGGATTTCATCACAATCCGCGTTCGCCTGGGTCTTCAGCAATGGCGGACGACTAGCCGTGCAGAAGGACGGGAAATGGGAAGGCAGCTTGTCCTCGCCGGAAAGCCAGAAGGCCATCGCCCAGCTCCAGCAATTGTGGACGACCGGCTCCACCACCGGAACCATCACCGATTCGACCATCGGTTCCCAGCCGTACACCGCTTTCAATACGGGCGAGGCGGGGATGTTCTTCGGCTTCAACTTCCATCTGAAGAAGATCAAGAAGGAACTCCTGGACGCCGGCAAGGTGGGGTACTTCAACTTCCCGTCGCCCAAGGGTGACGCCGTAGGCAATCCTTTTGCCGGCGGTTCCAATGTGGCCATCTCGAACAACAGCAAGGCACGGGGGCTGGCCAAGGAGGCCCTCAAACTCATCTTCAGCAAGCCATTCCAGGAGTTCTTCGCGACCGAGGGAGGCTGGGTCCCGGGAAACCTGAACTACGCCGCAGCCCTCGGGCAGGACGAATTGTCCAAGGTCACCGTCGAGGCCGTCAGGAATTCCGTGGGCACCCCGGCAGCAAAGAACTGGGCGTTGGTGGAGAGCGCCAAGGTGGTTGACGACTTCTTCGTGGCCATGGGCGCGCTGAAGGACCCCGTTGGGCTGGCCAAGACGGCCGACGCCAAAATGACCGAAATCCTCAACAGCAAGTAGGCCCGGCGGGAAGCAGAAAGGACCGAAGCCATGACCGTAACCAGTACGCGTGCGAAGCCGGAAAGGATCCTCCCCGACCGGACTGAAGCAGCGGCCCCGAGGAAACGCAGGCGCAACCCCCTGCCATACATCCTTCTGCTTCCCGCGGTGCTTATTGTCCTGGTGGACATGGGCTACCCGTTGCTCCGCCAAATCACCATGGCGTTCCAACACTTTTCCCTTGAGCAGCAGTTCGGCAAACCGGCGGAATTCGCAGGGCTCGACAATTTCACACGGGTGCTTGGCGATTCGGGATTCTGGCTCACCCTGGGAAGATCCCTTGCCTTCTGCCTTGTGTGTGCCGCACTGACAATGGCCATCGGGATCGGAGGTGCGCTCCTGCTCACTAAACTCTCGCGCCCGGTCTCCGTCTTCGTCCAGGCCGCCATGCTGCTGGCGTGGGCGATGCCAGTGTTGTCCTCGCTCCAGGTGTTCCAGTGGATCTTTGATTCCAGGTCCGGGGTGGTCGACTGGACACTGGCCGGACTGGGACTGCAGGGGATGGCTGGCTACAACTGGTTTTCCAACCCCCTGACCTTCTTCGCAGTAGCCGCCATCCTGGTCATCTGGATGAGCGTGCCGCTGGTGGTCTTCATGGTGTACGCATCGGTCACCCAGATCGATGAGTCCATGCTGGAGGCCTCAACGCTGGACGGCGCCAACGGCTGGAAGCAATTCCGCGAAATCACCGTACCCACCATCGCCCCGGTTCTCCTGCTGGTCACGATCCTCGAAATCATCTGGGACCTGCGGGTCTTTACGCAGATCTTCATCCTCCAGAAAAACGGCGGCATCACCGAGCAGACCAACGTCCTTGGCACCTACGTCTACCAGGTGGGCTTGTCCGGCGGCGACTACGGCGTGGCTTCCGCGACCGCCCTGATCATGCTGCTGATCACGTTGCTCCTCACGTGGCGTTATGTCACCCAATTCCTGAAGCAGGGAGAAGTCTGAATGGCCCTCAAACCCAACCCCGTCCGCCGCTCGGCGGCCAACATCACGGGCCTGGTCTTCGGTCTGCTGTGGATTTTCCCGGTCTACTGGTTGGTCAACAATTCGCTCGTCACGGACGACGCCTTGCAGTCGCGCACTCCGTCGTTCCTGCCGCTCGACTTTACCTGGGCGCACTACGAAACAGTGCTCCACGACAGCCGCTTCTGGTCCGCCCTGCGGATGAGCTTCGGCGTTGCCCTGATTGTGGTGGTGGCTGCGCTGCTTTTCGCCTTTTTCGCGAGCATGGCGCTCAGCCGCTTTCGATTCAAAGGCCGCAAGATCGTCATCATCTCGGTGCTCGTGATCCAGATGATCCCGGCTGAAGCCATGTTCATTTCCCAGTACAAGATGATCGACAGCTGGCACCTGCTCAACTCCGTCCTCGGCCTGAGCCTGCTGTACATCGGGGCATCCGTGCCTTTCACTATCTGGATGCTCAAGGGATTCGTTGACGGGGTCCCGGTGGAGCTCGAAGAGTCTGCCATGATCGACGGTTGCTCCCGAATGGGCGCATTCTTCCGGGTGACCTTTCCGCTGCTGGGCTCCGGACTCGTGGCCTCCGGGATCTTCGCCTTCTTGGCTGCGTGGAACGAATACACGTTGGCACTTGTCCTGCTGAGCAGCGACAACAGCAAGACACTTCCGCTCTGGATTCAAGGCTTCAGCGGCCAGAATCAGGCAACGGACTGGGGCGGGATCATGGCCGGGTCCACCCTCATGGCGCTACCCGTCATCATTCTCTTCGTCATCGTCCAGAAGAAGATGGCCCAGGGCCTCGTTGCTGGTGCGGTGAAAGGCTGACATGCAGCTGAGCGTACAAACCGCCGGTTCCCCGCCGACGTCGTTGATTCTGGGACCGGGCGCTCCGGTGATGGTTTTCGACGTCGGCGGAACCGACCTCAAATACGGGGTCGTGGATTCCACCGGCCGCTTCACGCACCAGGGAACCACGCCAACGGCCATAGCCTCGCCGGGGGAGTTCCTGGACCAACTGTCCGGCCTCGTCGCCACCAACCGAGCTGAGCCCCCGGATCGACGGCCCCAGGCAATCGCCGTCAACGCGCCGGGGATTGTGGATGCAAGCACGGGCGTCGTGGTCTCCGCCGTGAATCTAGGGTGGACCGACTTCGCGCTCTCCTCCGCGTTGGAGGACCGCGTAGGGCTTCCTGTGGTGCTCGGCAACGACGTGCAGGTGGCCGGTTTGGCAGAGCACCGCCTGGGTGCCGCGAAGGGGCTGCGGAACGCCCTGGTGTTGGTCATCGGCACCGGAATCGCAAGTGCGGTCATCCTGGACGGCGAGGTGTACGACGGCGACGGATACGCCGGAGAAATCGGCCATGCCCGCATGGAGCCACTCACGAGCACAACGGCCATCCCGTGCACTTGCGGCGCGTCGGGATGCCTGCAGACGGTGTCCTCGGCGTCCGCCATCGCGCGCAACTATTCAGCCGTGTCCGGCGTGCCCGTGGTTGGCGCGAAGGAAGTCATGGAGGCCGCAGCAGCGGGTGATTCGGCCGCCGTCGGGGTCCTGGACCAGGCATATGACGGGCTCGCGCTGGCGATCGCGCAGAGCGTCGCCCTTCTGGCACCGCAGGCCGTCATCTTCGGCGGCGGCTTGTCCAATGCCGGCGACGCGCTCCTTGTCCCGGTGGCGGAACGGCTGGACTCTATCCTGAGTTTCCACCGCAGGCCCTTGCTACTTCCTGCGCGGTTCGGCTCTTCGGCAGGGCTTCTCGGCGGCGCGGTGCAGGCCCGTCAGCTACTCTGCAAAGAGCGGCCCACCGGCGGGCGGCAGATACCGAGCCCCTGGAGGGACTGACTTTGGGTTACAAGCCTTCCTACGCCAAGACCGTGAAAAGAACCGGCCCCCGGGACATCGCGCTGACCGAATACTCCTCCAGCATCCTGTCCATGATCGCCAGCGGCCGGGCGAGGTCCCGCGCCGACCTCGCGCGCACCCTGAACCTCGCCCCGTCCACCATCACCATCAAGGTGAACGAGCTGATGGAAGCCGGGCTCATCAGCGAGAGCGGTTCAGGTTCGGCGACCGGAGGCCGGAGGCCCACCCTCCTGGAACTGGTCCCGGACGCGGGCTTCATCCTGGCGGCGGACTTGGGCGCCCATCATTTGTGGGTCGGCAGGCTCAACCTCTCCGGCAATCTGCTTGTCTCCGAAATCAGGACCATCGACATCAACGACGGTCCCGAAGTGGTTCTGCCCCAGGCTGCGGCGATGATGCGTGCCCTCAGCGATCCGGCCGTCGACCCTCCGCTGCGCGGCGTAGGGATGTCCTTGCCCGGTCCGGTCAACTTTGCCTTGGGTGCGCTCGACTCGCCGTCCAGGATGCGTGGCTGGCACGAATTCAAAGTCCGGAATTGGCTTGCCGAGGAATTCGGGACTTTGGCGGTTGTGGACAACGACGCCAACATGATGGCTCTGGGTGAGCACACGCTGCGCCAGCGGGAATCACCCGATTCCAAGGTCCGGCAGAACACGCTGTTCCTCAAAGCAGGTGCCGCGATCGGCTGCGGGCTCATCATTGACGGGCAGGTCTACCGGGGCTCCACCGGCGCTGCCGGAGACATCGCCCACGTGCAGATCCCGGCCGCGGGCGACGCGCCATGCTCTTGCGGCAACCGAGGCTGCCTGGAGACGGTGGCCAGCGGGTCCGCCATCATCCGTGACCTGGCCGCCGTCGGGATCGATGCAGCGGACGTCAACGACATTGTCCGGCAGGTCAACAACGGCGACCCGCACACCACAACACGAGTCCGTACTGCCGGCCGGATTCTGGGGCAAACCCTCAGCATTGTGGTGAATTTCGTGAACCCGGATGTGGTGGTGCTGGGCGGCGGACTTTCGCAATTGGAGCCGTATGTCGCCGCTGTGCGCTCGCAGCTATACGAAAGCTGCCATCCGCTCGCCACCAAGAACATCGTGATCGAAGCCTCGCTCGCCGGTTCGCAGGCAGGCCTTCTCGGCGCGGGACAGCTTTGCCTGCGCACCGTGCTTGCCTCGTGAACATTCGGCCCGTCCAACCGGAGAACCATGAAGATTGAGATATGCGTCCAGGACCTGGACGGTGTTCGCTGTGCCATCGAAGCCGGCGCGGACCGCGTCGAACTCTGTTCAGCGCTTGAGGCCGGCGGCCTCACCCCGAGCGCCGGCCTCGTTGAGGCAGCCGCCGAGCTTGCGCTCGACGCCGGTCGCCAGGATTTCGTCCACGTGCTTATCCGCCCGCGGCCGGGCGGTTTTATCTATACACCGGGTGAAATCGAGGTCATGAGGCGGGATGTCCGGCAGTCACTTGCCCTCGGCGCCGACGGGGTGGTCGTCGGACTGCTGACCGCTTCAGGCGACGTCGACGTCGCGGGCGCCGAGGCGCTGATCGATGCGGCGGGCGGGACTTTCGTCACGTTCCACCGTGCGGTGGATGCGGCCCGGGATCCGCTTCAAGCCGCGGACGACGCCGCCCGGCTGGGTGCGCGGCGCATTCTCACCTCGGGCGCAGCCCGGGCCGCGGGCGACGGTATCGACATGCTCAAACGCATGGTCGCTGCCCTACCCAGTGAGGTTTCCGTCATGGCCGGCGGCGGTGTCACTGAGCAGGCTGTTCCTGCGCTTTTGGCCGCGGGAATCCGTGACATACACTTCTCAGGCCGTAAGCTCATGGTCGATTCCGCCCCTTCCGGGCCAGGCGGCGGGGATGGGATACGCTCAGTCACGCATCCGGCGACAGTGGAGCGGATGGTCAGGGCAATGCGCACCGCGAAAGCTGACATGACGATCGGGCCACGATTTTCGCCACTATGTGGGGAATAGCAGCTGCATGGTGTATGTTGCACATTCGCCAGCAAATATACAAGAGAAGAGATAACACCAGGTGGCAACCGATTACGACGAACTCCGCTCCGACGTCGCGGAATCCCAAAGCACGTCACTTCAGGCCCTGCAGTCTGCCAATGCTCCGGACGCTCGCAGCGTTGTGCGGGAGCTGGACGAAGCCGATGCTTTTGAAGGCAATGAGGTACCAGGTGGCGAATTCGTAGCTGAGGAACTGATCATTGCGGTCGTTCCCCAGAAGGAAGACGAGTTCACGTGCTACTCGTGTTTCCTCGTCCGTCACCGCTCCCAAATCGCCCGTGAAAAGAACGGCCACGCGTACTGCGTGGAGTGCGAAGGCTGATTCACTTCAGGCCCAGCCCGGTCCCTCACAGTTGCGTCCCACACTGTTGCGTTCATCACAGGGGATTCAGGCGCTTCTTCTTGGCGAGCTTTTCATAGCGGGCCCCGGAGTCCGCGGCTCGCTGCTCTTCGGCAGCGAGCAGAGGGCCGTAAGGCGAGTTGTCCTCCACTGACCCGACGGTATCGTTTGCGAGGCGGAGCAGCACCGAACGGCTTACAACGCTGTCCTGGTGCTCGCCTAGGATCTTCTGGATCTTCTGGGCGTTGCGTGCCAGCTTCGCAGCGGGTTTACCGTGGACGTCCTGCAGGGCTTCGGCTGCATGCCGCAGCCGTTTCGCATCTTTGCGGACTTGGTGCAATGCCATGTCACGTTGCGCGCCAGCCTGCTGGGCCGCTTCCTTCTGGGAACGACGCACCCGCTTGATCGCTTTCGCGGTGAGCTTGGCCGTGACGGGACGGGCCTTCTTTCCGGCTCGAGGTCTTGTAGGAGGCTCGTCGCGGAACGTTTCAAGGGCGTCCAAGAGCCGGAAATATCGTTTCGTTCCCAAGGAGCGGAGCATCTCGCGGTAACCGGAGTTGAAGGCGGTCTCGAGTTCGTCGCTGATCCTGGAGGCGGCTGTAGCGGGCACGACGCCATCGGCTTGGTCATTCAGCAGTTCCCCGATCCGGTCGCGCAGCACCTCTGCATCCCGGGCCTTGCCCAGGACCTTGGTCAGCCATTTCAGCTCGGCCTTGAGCCGATCCCCGGCGTCGGCGTCGAAGAGCCTGCCGTACGTGGACAAAGTCGAGCGGAGCCTGCGGGTAGCCGAGCGCATGCCGTGAACGGCGTCGTCGGCGCCTTGCCGGACCCCGGAGTCCAGCGCGGTGATTTCGGCAATCTGCGCGGCAATGTAGGCAACTACTGCGTCTCCCGCAGAACCCTTCGGACGGGCTCTCGGTGGCGCCGGCACGGCGGCTGGCCAAGCGGTTCCGAATGCGCGGGCCAGCTTGGAAGCGTGCCCCGAGGGGGTTGCGCCGGTCCCTGACAAGACGCGCTCCGCACTCTCAAACAGGGCTTCATCGCCGTGGACCAGCTCTATTTCCCATTCCCGCCATTTCCTCTCCATCTGCACTGGGTGCAAGGTCTCGGCTGTCACGTGGTCATCCGCGAAGTCGGCCAGGGTGACGTCCTCGCTACCGTGCAGCCGGTGCACAGTGCGGCGGGTGTGGATCCGCGCTACGGGCCTTAGTTCGTCGTCGCGGGTGAACACGAGGACCTTCTCTGCCAGTTCCTCTGGAACGGTCTCAGGCTGCCCCAGCGGCGCCTGTATCTCCACGCGTGTGCCCCGGTCTGCTGGAAGTTTCAGATGCCAGCCTGAATCGGTGCCGCCGGTTCGGCGCCGCAAGGTGATGCGATGTTTGGCGAGGATGAGGCTGTCCGTGTCGAAGTAGACGGCCTCGAGTTGATGATCTGCAGGGTCACCGACTTGATCGACGCCGGTGATGTCCACGAACGCGGGAAGGGGTGTTTCCAAGTCAGCGTCATACTTGCGTTCTGTTTCCACGGATTCCTGGGTCGACATGTCGTTTCCCGTCCTTCTCGTAGCTTGACCGCACCTATAGGCATCCTCCCACTAGGCCTCTGGCAGGGAAAGACCGGGCCAAGGTATCTCCAGCGGCTCCCTTGCGGGCGCGGGGATCTGGGGAAGAATGTGGGCATGACTTCGACGCCGAGCCTTGGTCCGTTTGTTGATGATTTCTCCGGGGATGCCTCGTGAACGCGTTCGTGCTGGTGCCCGGAGCAGGTGGCTCAGCCTGGTATTGGAGCCGCGTCGTCCCCCTCCTGCAGGAGGCAGGCCACGATGCCGTAGCCGTTGATCTGCCGGGAGACGACGAAAGTGCGGGCCTGCCCGAGTACGCGCGCTTGGTTGGGGCGGCAATCAGTGGCCGAACCGACGTCGTGCTTGTTGCGCAATCGCTTGGCGGTTTCACGGCGCCCATGGTGGGCGCCCGGCCTGGCGTCGCGGAGATCGTGTTCGTCAACGCGATGATTCCCAACCCGGGTGAGACCCCTGGTGCATGGTGGGACAACACGGGCTGGGAGGACGCACGCAAGAGTGCTGCCGTGGCCGGCGGCTACAGCGAAGAGTTCGATGTGAACGAGTACTTCCTTCATGACGTTCCGCAGGAGGTGGCGGCCGAGGGGGAACCGCACCAGCGGCCCGAGGCGAACGCAGTCTTCGCGTCGCGCTGCGAATTCATGGAGTGGCCTCCCGTGCCCATCAGAGTGCTCAGCGGCGAGGGGGACCGGTTCTTCCCGCTCGGGTTCCAACGCAGGGTAGCCCGCAATCGCCTCGGGCTTGAACCGGATGTCCTTCCCGGCGGGCATCTCCTTGGGCTGTCGAATCCGGCTGGCGTTGCGGACTACCTCTTGCGTCGATGAACTTTTTGCGATCCCGGGCGTCCGATTCCCTAGACCGGAATCGGCCCAAGCCCTAAGATCACTCTGACGGCACCAGCCCTGCGCTGATCGATGTCCGTCGCGGTCTCACCCTTAAACGTGAGCGCCGGGTCCGTTCCGCGACTCCTGGGTCTTCGAACGGGCCCGGTCGACCTCCGCTGGGACCACCTATCCGGAGGAGGCCTTCCTATGAGTGAAGCCAACAAGGAACTGGTGCGGCGCCACTTCGAGGAAATCTGGAACCAGAGACAGCTGGACGTCTGCGACGAAATCATGGCCGACTCGTACGTGGAACACGCCTGGGCTCCTTTCGGGACTACCGAGCCGGGCGCCGTCGTCGGTCCCCGGGCGATGCGTGAAACTGTGCAGTGGCTACTTGCCCAGTTTCCCGACATCACCATGACGATCGAGGCGATTGCCGCGGACGGCGACACGGTGGCCGTCCGCGTCTTGTCGGAAGGCACCAACCTCGGGCAGCTTAACGGGCGGGGTCCTGCCACCGGCAAACGCATGTCCGCGCGTCAATCGCACTGGTTCAGGATCGAGGACGGCAAGCTGGCTGAGCATTGGGCCACCCGCGATGACCTGACGGCGATGCTCCAGTTGGGCGTCGTCAAACAGCCCGGGCCGCCCAAAATCGTGGCTGTGTTCCAGCGCCTGGCACGTCGCCGAATCGATAGTTAGAGAGTAATTACTCGTAGATGGTGACTGCAGCCCGCCAACGGAGGATGCTTGATTGTTGGGAGGGAAAATCATGACACGAGACGTGACTCATTTCGAGCACCTTTCGGCGTGGACCGAAAACGACATGAAGCCAGCCGTCGGCAAGCTGTTGCGCGGTGATGGTTTGCCTGCCGATGCCCGGGAAAGCAACCATCCCTCGCCCCTGGATTTCCAGATTCCTCAGGAACTGGATCGCGCCTTGGAGTCAGCTTCGCAAACGCTCAGCCTCACGCCCAGCGAGATCCTGCGCGAGGCCCTGTCCGAATGGCTGGGGAGCCACGGACAGCCAGCCACGGGCCACCATCCGTTCGGGAAGCACACCGCGCTGTAACGGGCTGCGGGTCGCGGACCGCGGAACTGCAGCCGTTACTTGAGGCTGCCCTGAACAGCGTCTCCGTGCCGCGCCGAACGGAACGGCGATGCCGCAAGGAACACCGCCGCCGCCACGAATCCCGCGATACCGATCCACAGCGTCGGCTGGTACCCGATTGATACCGCGAGCAGGCCGCCGGCGGGTGCGCCGACCACAATCATCGCCCGGTTCGCGGACCTTATTGTGGTGTTCATGCGTCCCTGCAGGTGGTCCGGGGTTACCGCTTGCCGGTAGCCCATCTCGTTCGCGTTGCTCAGCCCTAGGGCGAGTCCATAGAGGGCTTGCCCGGCGGCCAGGAAGAGAATCACGAGCCACTTCTCGCCGCTGCCGGCAGGCACGACGGCGATGATCGCCCAAGCGATCGACATGAAGCCATTGCAGATGATCACCGCCCGTCCGGCTCCCCATCTCATCCCGAACCTGGTCGACAAGCTGCTTCCGATCAGCCCGGCGGCTCCAGCGGCCGCAAGCGTGATGCCAAGTTCGAACGGAGACAACCTCAGTTCGAGCAGGACGAAGGACACGAAGACGGTTCCGAGCATGCTGTTGGAGAGGAACCACACGTGGGATCCGACGGCCATTGGTGCAAGGACGCGGTGGCGGTAGACCCAGCGGAGTCCCTCGGCGATCTCCGGGCGGAGACCGCGCGGTGACGTACCGGAAGCTTCCCGGGGCTCCAGAACGCGAACCCGGGAGATCGCCAGCGCGGAAAATAGGTAGGATGCGGCATCTGCGAGGACGGCGAGGGGAGCTCCCAGGAGCGTGACCAAGCCGCCGGCAATGAGCGGACCGGAAGTCTGGGCGGCGGCATCGCTTTGGTCAGCCCTCGCGTGTGCCGCGAGCAAATCCCGCTTGGTCACGATCCGTGGGAAAAACGATTGGGACGCGGCGTCGCCGAAGAGAGAGAACACTCCGAAAAACGCAACGAAGACGATGAGGACAACGAGGTTCAGCCGTCCGACGGCGTAGAGAACCGGAATGGCCAGCAGGAGGATCCCCCGCGCGAGGTCTGTCCCTACGAGCACGGGCTTCCGTGGCCGTCTGTCGACGAGGGCACCTGCGACCAATCCGAAAGCGAGGTAAGGGAGCCACCGGGCCGCGTTCAGCAATCCGACGTCGGTCGCGGTGCCTCCGAGCCCATCCAGCACCAAGACCTGCAGCGCCAAGGTAGTGATGTAGGTTCCAAAGCCCGACACCGTGTAGGCCGACCAGAAAGCCAGGTATCCGGGAATCCGGAAAACGTCCCGCGGGTTCGGACCATCCATGGGGTTTCAGCTTCTGTTCAGGGGCACGCTGAAGCCGACAAAGCGGACACCGGAGCCGACGCCGGCCGCCCGAGGACCGGGCGCCCATGGCCAGTCCTCGGGTCGAGAATGTAAACCGCCTTTAGCCGCCGCAGTACTTGCTGTAATTGGTGCCCGCGTTCTGGTAATCGTTCTTCATGGCATCGAGCTTCGCGGTATCCGGTTTGTCCTTCGAGGACTCGTCCAGGTAGTCCACAAGCGTCTTCAGGGTGGGCTTCAGCTCATCCGAGGACACGGCTTCGATCGGGCGGAGCTGGTTGGCTACGCGGATGGTTCCCGTTTTGTCCGTGGTGTTCGTGGGGTTCGAGATGACGGTCTTGACCCGGCTGCAGGTGTCCGCGGTGCTCAGCTGCTGCGGTGCCGAGCAGGCTGAAGCGGAGAGGAGGAGCCCGGCCGCGAGCAGGGTTGTGGTGATTTTCTTCATGGTTCCCTCAGTAGTTGCTGACGTTTGATTGTAAGCAGACGGGGCGTGGCGCCCAATGCAGGCTTAGCCAGCGGAACGGTCCTTTTCGTACAGCCCAGGCTCGGATGAGTACAAGGGAGGGGTCCCTCGGCCGTCCGGCCGTGGAACCCCTCCAGTGTTCGAAGCGCGCTGGATCAGCGCTGTGGGAGGGTTTTGGTCCCCTCGATCTGAACGGCCTGCAGCTTGTTCGGATCCAGGCCAAGGGTCTTCAGGATGGTCGGCGCAATCTGCGTCGTCTCGACCGCGGTGGTCACCGTCCGGGCGTGTTCGTCATTGGCCCCGGAGATCACGAGCGGCACATCGCGGTCGTCCGCGCTGGCTCCGCCGTGTTCGGCGATCTTGGACTTGCCGCCGGTGTAAACAACGCCGGTCTGGGCGATCCCCAAGATGTCCGGGTAGCGTGCATCGCTGGTTTGGGTGCCGAAGTAGTTTGCAACTTCGCTGCCCGCATAGACCTTGCTCAACCCCGAGGTTGTCACGGTCTTGGCAGTTCCGTTGATGTCGTTCCCGGCGGCACTGTGCGTTGCGAGGTAGTCCTTGGCGAACTGCGCTGCGGCCTGCGAGTGGTCCGAAAGCCACAGCTGCATGATGTCGTCGTCGGTGGAGAACGCCACGAGGTCTGCGGAGCCGGGGTGGGCCGACTTCCATGCTGCGTTCAGGCCGTCGATGATTGCGCTGTCAGGCACCCTCGTAAGCGTCGAAGCGTCCATCGGCGACTGCCCGTGCTTGGCAGAAAGGATCACAGTGGTGTCCTTTGCATGGCCGGAAGCCTCTAGTGCGGACTCGAACTTACCCACGGAGGCGTTGACGAAGTCCAGGGCTTTGCTCAAGAGCGGCCCTGGAACGGTGCCGCCCTGTAGGTAACCGCCGGTGAGGCCGTCCGACGTCGGGAGCTTCTGTGCCGTCGAGACGGCCTGGAAGTTCATCCCGAAGATGCCCGGGACTGCGGCCGTCTTGGTGCCGGAGTGGTCCTTGCCGTCGATTTCGTTGAGCACGGCCTGGACCTTGTAGCCGTCGTACTGCTGGGTCGCTGCGTTGTCCTTGGTCCAGTCTCCGTTGAAGGGAGCGGGTGCGATGCTGTTGATCTCAGGGGTGAACAGGTCATCGAGGCCCTTGCCGGAGGGGCCGTTCAGGATCTCGTAGGCCGGGTGCTTGTCCGACCACGCCGTGGTCAGGCCGGCGCTCTTCGCCACCTCGAAAACCGTGTTCACCTTCAAGTACTGGTGCGGGTAGACCGGCTTGCAAGTCGCCGGGTCAACCGGGAGCGCGGCCGGGTCGAGGAGTGCGCCGGGCTGTCCCGTCATGTTCAGGATGCTCGCCGGAAGCCCGGGCAGGCCCTGGCCGGCGTCGAGGGCGTTCTGGTTCTTGTCGGCGGCTTCGGTGAAGGCCACTTCGGCGCCGGGCGCAGTGTTCTTGCAGTCCGTTGTGCCTGCCGGCAGGAGTGCCCTGTTGAAGGTGTCGTCATAGTAGACGCCGGTTGTCCCGGGATTTCCACCGGTCAGCTGGCCGACCATGCCGGGGAAGGAATCCGAAGGCACGGGAGTCTGGGCGTGCGTATAACTGGTGCCGTGGTTGACCAGCGACGCCAGTGCCGACGTCGGGTGGTTCTTCACGTACAAATCCAGGTCCTTCTGGTGGAGCCCGTCCACCGAAAGCAGCAGGACGTGCTTCGATGTTTCGCCCTGGCCGCCTTGGCCCTTGCTGTCTGATCCTTGCTGGGCCTGGACGTCCTGGCCGCCGCGGGAAGCGTCGTCGGCCATCGCCGGCGCCACCGCGGATCCGGCCATCAGGACGGCCCCCAGGACTGCTGCTGTGGCAAGCCCGTTTTTCTTGGCTGTCTTCATCAAAATAAGACCCTTCGCTATTGCGTGCTTATCGATCGAGAATGCGTCCCCGGATGATTCTTGTTGTGGCGAGGGGATCCGTCTCGCCGATTGGGCCTCACCGCGGAAACGTTCACGATAGGTTCAATTGCGGGTAGCTGAACTCTTCCGAAACTCACAGGAAATCCGCGTACCCCTAGTTGCCAGGGGGCGCGGGCGAACCTCGGCGCTGAACCTGCTCCGCTCTTCGGGGTAGTTTTCGAGGGAGTTTGGGACCGTCGACACTCAATGATCGCTCTCGGCACCACCTAATTTGCCCCTTTTTGCCACTCAATTGCGGAGAAACACCACTCAGTGGCCCAATTTCGACCTTAGTTTCTTCTTGGTTGCACACCGCGCGCCGGTGTTCAAGGGAACGTGCCTGTCCCTTGCCGATGCAGTCACTCGCACTGTCGGCGAACCCGCCGACAACCTCGTGAAAGGAACTCCTCTTGACTACCAAAATTCGCTCCGGTCGTAAGCGTGCCCTGCTAACCGGCGGTTCGCTGCTGGGCGTCACCGCGCTCCTGACGGCTGCTGCGTTCACCGACTTCGCCAACCTGAACATTGGCAACGGAACCGCTGATTCCGGCGTTGGCGGCAACAACCGCTTCAACATCCAGGTGGTTGGAACGGATACCGCCGGCCTGCCTGTTCCGGGCACATGGCAGGAAGCAAACACTGCCGCAGGTGTGAACGTCAAGGTTCCCGGCGCGGACCTGATCACCCCGGGCGACACCGTGTCCGTGTCGATTCCCTTCCGCAATGAGAGCCCCGCCCTCGGTGCTGCCATCTCCTTCGGGTTGCAGGACCGCGCCGGCTACACCTCCAGCCCCGCATTGGTTAGCGCCCTCCGCTACACCGTCACCTTGGACGGCAAGGCAATCGCGACCAACGTCAAGCAGGCCGACGTAACCGCCCTCAACCTGGGCACCTACACCGCCGGGAAGGAAGGCGTCCTCGGCGTCAGCATCAACCTCCCCGACCAGGGTAGTGCAGCTGCCAACAACGCACTGCAGGGCCAGGTCTCCTACGTCCAGGCCCACTTCGACGCCTCCTCCGTCAAGTAGTCGGAACGATAACAGGTGGGGGCCTTCGGGTCCCCACCTGCACTTGGCCTACGCGGCCTCAATGAACGGAGCGCTTGGACCCATGAAGGACACAGTATGAGGACTCACCGCCACGGGTGGTTGCGGCTGTTACTCGCAACCGGATCCTTGGTTACGGCGGGTGCGTTGATCACCGCCGCCTCATTTACCGACAGCGCTGACGTTGACGTCGCACTGGACGGATCCCGCAATACTTTTGACATTGTGGCCGCAGGGAAAGCTGATCCCTCATGGCTGCCGACGCCCGCTGATTGGGACCAAGCCAACCCGCGGGGATTGCGCATCTTCCTGACCGGGGATCCCAGCGGGTACACCATGGCCCCAGGCAGCGTCCTGGATTTGAGGATCGCGGCGAAGAACAACAGCCCTCGCCTGTCCAGCCTCATTGGCCTGCGCATCCTCGATCCTCTTCCACGCGGCGCTGAGAAAAATCCGAAGACCGGCACCTACCTGGAACTCTTCGACCAGCTGGTTTTCACAGTTTCGGATGGTGGGAAGGTTCTCCTTGACCACCTCCCTGCAGCGCAGTTGACGGCAATCACTTGGCCTGATCCATTGCGTGCCGGCGAATACAAGCTTCTCGATGTTCGGGTCGAACTTCCCGACACGGTGGACAACCGATGGCAGATGGCCGCAACAGATATCCAGTTCAGCTTTGAGGCGGTGAACCCATGACTAGGAGGACAGTGAAGCGCGACGGATGGAAGCGGCTGACCCTTGGGCTCGTGGCAGCCGTGCTGGTTCTCGGCGCCGGCACCACTGCGGCCGCCTTTACGGACTTCGCCCGCGTGAACCTGGGGACGGGCGCCGCTGGTTCAGGCCTCGGCAATCCGAATCGCTTCGACATCGCGGTAAAAGACAGTGCGGGAGTGCTGCGCGATGCTGATACGCCGGAGACGGCCGTTGTCCTGCCGCTGTCAGCGGGGACGGCCTTCTCTGAAAGCAAACCGGTTGAGTTCGATGTATCGGTAACGAATCGAAAACCCGGGGTCAACGGTAATTTGACGGTCTCCCTGTACGATCCAGACCCACAAGGTGGCGATCTGTTCGGCACGCTGCTTTTCACGGTCTACCTCGACGGCGCAGCAACGCCCGCGATCGCAAACGCCACCGCACAGCAGGTCAATCAGGCTTGCCTCACGTTCCAGAACGTCGCTCCCGGTGAACAGCGTGCCGTCCGCGTATCAGCGGTCCTGGCTGCCAACACTGAGGCCCAGGCGAGCGGAAAATCGACCCAACTTGGCGTACTGACCAACGGAGAAAGCAAATGATGGCGCCCCGTAGGATCCGCCCGCTGATCGCGGTGATTGCCGCGGTCTTCCTTGGACTCGCGCAGCCTGCCGGCGCCTCGGCTGTGGCCTCGGATCTCATCGATACGGCACCGACGTCGCTGGTTATTGACGCTCCGGCTCCTGGGGAATCCCAGGTCTGGAACATGTCCGTACGGAATGTGGCCGGCTCACCCGTACCCCTTGCATTGGAGATTACGGGACGTTCTGATGTCCTCTTCTCCGGAGCCGCGCCAATGGAACTGACCATGAACACTCTAGATGGCACTGCGGTCGTCGAGCGGATCCGTGTTGGAGAAGTGCTCGGGCGCACGATCAAACTGCCCGAACTTCAAGCCGGCGCCTCATACAACTTGGTGGGGACGGTGACGCTCCCACGCGGCGCTGACAATTCCTACCAAGGCGCCAGCGGGAACCTGAAATTCCACTTCGTCACAAGCATTGATCGACCCAACGTCACGCCAGAAAAACCCGCGTCTAGGCCCGATCTTGCGAATACAGGCCTCAGGAACTTGATTCCAGTCGGTGTCGCGGCCGCGCTCCTGCTGGCCGTCGGCTTTGGCCTCATCCTCGTTCGTCGAAAGAAGCCCGCTCATGAGTAAGCCTTCAAACATTTCTCGTCGTCAATGCCTCGCGGCGACGGGCCTGTTTGGGCTCGCCACGTTTGTTGGTGCTGCTCAAATTCCCGTAGCCACAAGCGCCGCGTACAAGGATAAGACGCACGCCCGCTCGGAGGCCATCCCGGCGAATGCCGGGCCTCCGTTTGCCGTCGGCGTCTCCAAGAACTCCCGCATGGTAGACACAGGGATGGGAGTCGGAAACGACGGAAACGTCTACGTGTGGGGCCTTACGTTCTACGAGATCAACGGCGATATTCCCACCTCCGGATGGCAGAAGCCGCCGCAGAAGGTCGCCGGCATTCCCGACGGAATTGTTCGGCAAGCGACTGGCCAGATCTACAACGCCAACGCTCTGGACAAGGACGGCACGGTCTGGGGATGGGGCTCTTACAACTTCCGTGACGGCACAGACGCGCCGAAGCCCAATGGCAACGCGAAGCAAGTTCGGATAAACACCGCGTGGAATGGTTCCGGGGCAATCCTGGACAAGATCGTCGCGATCTCCTCCACTGAATATGCCGGTGCCGGCATCCGAAGTGATGGCACCATCTGGCATTGGGGGTATCCCGTTGGCTACGGCGGAAACGCTGCACCGGGCGCAAGCCAGCTTGCCGGCCTGCCGGACCCATCTGTCGCGGGTAACCGTCCCATTTACCTCAAGGGCGCCTACACCAACTTCTTCGTCATTTTGGAGAATGGCGACGTCTACTATTGGGGAGGCACGGGCGGAAACAGTCTGCCCTCTGGCCTATCCGATACCGGCGCAACTCCTAAGCTCGTAAGTCCGCTTGCTCCTTGGTTCAAGCGAAATGTGGCGCCCGGCGCTCCATATATTGTTGCGGTCGACGGCGGCATCAACATGGGTGGTGCCCTGCTCTCCAACGACCAGGTACTGAGTTGGGGAACTGACGCTAGCCGTACCGGGCGAGGCCCAAGCACCACACCGACCGTGCCCGCTGTGGTTCCCTCGCTGTCCCAGATTAAATCCATGCAGTTCGGGTTCACCGGAGTTGCATTGCTCAACGGCGCCGGAGAGCTCTGGGGCTATGGCGCCAGCGACGACTACGGTCAATTCCCGCAAAACCCGACCCGAATCGATACTGGCGTTGTGCAGTACGGATCGGGCCAAGGCTTCTACCTCTGGCAAAAATCTGATGGTTCGTTCTGGGGCAGGGGATACAACCCCCAAGGAGCGATTGGGCTCCCTATCGGAACTCAATTCGCCAACCGTAAGGTCTCGTGGGATCTCGGAATGGTGACGAAATGAGGAAGCTGACTATGAAACGACCCGTACGGCAAGGGGCGGGGCAACGGAGCGGGAAACTCCGGCTCGCAGTCACGGCAGGCGCACTTGTCGCGGCGACCGTTACGGCCACCAGCGCTGCGGCGTACGACTTTGCCAATCTAAACATCGTCGGCGAGGCCCTCATCGAGACTCCGCGCTTCGACATTGGCGTTGTGCGGGACAACGGAACCGTGGAACAAGCCGATACGGAAGCCGGATTTGATTGGGCCGTCGCGGGAGCCGCTGACCTGATACCTGGCAAGTCGGTCGTCACCGTGATCCCGGTGTTCAACAACACTTCTGTCTTCAAGGCGGATACGAGTTTCAAGATCATCCTTCGAAACGGCGACGGGACGGTTGCTGCAGGAGTACCGAACATCCTTCCATTCCTGAGGTTCACCGCAGCGGACGAAGCGGGCAAGCTGTTGTTCACCAATGTCACGTGGGACCAAGCAAAGGGATCGCTGGGTGTCCTTGAACCTCGCTGGGGTGCGGTGTTGAACCAGGGAGATGCTTACACTCCTGCCGCGGACGGTTCTGCGAAGAAATTGAAACTCACCATCACGTATGTAGACGGCCCTGACGTAGAGAAGTACAACGGTGGACAGGCGGCGCTCGCCGTGCTCTTCGACGCGGTTTCAGTTGCTCCATGAACACTCGTAGTGGAAATCCGGAAACGCACCGGTTGACGGAAAGCCAAGAGGATCAGCTCGGCACACGGACGGGCTGCCCGGCGGACCTTAAGGAACAGTGCGGCGGAATTGATGAACTGCTGAGCGAGGCAGGGGGTGAGCCGGCACAGGGCGAATTCCGGCAGGAGGAGATCCCTGAGGAGACGGCGGAGCAAGTGCGCCAGCATCCTGCGTTGCGGGCTTACGGTGCCTTCCGCTCGATCATCTTGTCGCTCGGTGCGCTCCTGGGAGCCGCTTGTATTCTTGTGTTCGCTGTCTCGCTTCTCTTCGGAGTTCGGCCCCTCGTTGTGGTTTCGGGATCAATGGAACCGACGATACCGGTGGGGTCAGTCGTCTTGTCGCAACAAGTACCTGCCGGCGAAATCGAGGACGGGAGCATTGTCACGGTGGAGCGCCCACGCGGCTTGGGTTTGGTTACGCACCGGCTCGTCAAGTCCGTTCAACCAACACCAGACGTCTACGAGTACACGCTCAAGGGTGATGCAAACACCCAGAACGACCCCGAGCCCTACAAGGTGACTACCACCGGAAAATACATCTGGCACATCGTGGGGTTTGGTTATCTGGCAGCCGTCCTACAGTCCTCATACGGCATCCTTATCGCCGGTGCGGCTGGGCTTGCGCTGCTGGCCCTCTTCATTCTGGACCCGGCGCGATTCGCACAAGGTTCTGTTGCCAGTGCGCGCAGGCGGAGGCGCTGATCAAATTGGAGGATCAGCGCCTCCCCGGGGCCCGAATGAGTCATGTTCATGACTGGCTTGTCCGCTCCCGTCTTTCGGGACGGGGCGGACGCCACAGGTCCCCTATGGCTTGGGGTTTGCCGGCCCTTTCCTTGCTGCATTTCGCTGACAAGTACTCTGCCAGGGCTGGCGAAACCGTATCCTTCACTGCCTTGATCCATAACGCTTCAGAGAGACCTGTCACAGCAGTGGAGCTTATTTCGCGTTCATTGACCAACGCCAACGTTGAACAGTTGGCGTTCGATTCCCAGCCCAGCCCTGAGCGAATGACCAGTCCATATCTCGGATCTGGCGAAAGCGTGAGCTTGGACTTTAGCTATATCGTCCGCCAATCCGATGTTCTCCATGGCGGCGAGATCGTCAGCGCCATGGAAATACGATTCGCAACGGATTTCGGACGGGCCTGGGATACATGCGAGGCCGTGGTCAACATGCGCGGTTCCCATCGCGGTAGTTGGCTGCAAGGCCCGGAGCAGACAGCCTCCACCGATTTGTGAGTGATCGTCTTGGTTTTGTCCTGGTTGCCTGATTCTGCATGGAAGCGCCGCAATCTTCCGGCCGGGTGGTGGCTGTTGCCGTCGGCTCCTCCTTGGCGTGCTTGAATATTCGGGCCGGACTCGTCTCGATACCCGTCGTGAAGTGCTTGCCCCGGGTTCAAATGGTAATGGGCGCAGAGTTAGGAGTCTTCAGTGTTCCAGGAAGAAATACGCCGGGC
>NZ_JBZAYA010000029.1:0-36334 GCF_058244265.1 Arthrobacter sp. SE2
CGGATCCACCAACGCCAGCCCGCCCGGAACCCCGGCAAGACGCGGACCACCGGCACGACGGGACACTCCGAAAAGCCCCCGGGACGCAAGGCCCCGCCGGTTGTCGAAGTATCCGATCGCTTCCATGGAAACACTCTGCCAGGAGGCTACGACATTTAACCGAACTCAGACCGGCGGCCCCGCGTTCGGCTTCAGGTTCTTCATCACCAACGTCGAGTTGAGGCGCTCGACGGCGGGAAGAGCCGAGAGCTGGTCGTCGTAGAAGCGCTGGTAGGCCGGGAGATCGGCGGCAATCACGCGGAGGAGGTAGTCCGGCGAGCCGAAGAGTCGCTGGGCCTCGACGATATTCGGAATGGCCGCCACGCGGTCTTCGAACTCCGACATCGTGGCGCGGTCAGCCTGACGCAGGGTCACAAAGACTATCGCCTCGAATCCCAGGCCGATCGCACCCGGATCGATGTCTGCCCTGTAGCCGCGAATGACGCCGGAAGCCTCGAGATCCCGCAGCCTTCGATGGCAAGGAGCCACGGTCAATCCCACCTTGGCGGCGAGCGCGGTGGCAGTCATTCGGCCATCCTCTTTGAGGTAGCGCAAAATAGTTCTATCTATCCCATCAATCACGCAAAAATCTTACCAAAATCCCGGCAAGTCTGGCTAAAAATGGGAACACTTATGGGCCGATTTTCCATAAAGTTCATGGTGTAACCGCCAGCCAGGAGCCAACATGAATCCCCAGCTTTTCATCGCTTTCGTCATTGTCGCCGTCACCTTGGCGTGCACCCCGGGTGTCGACTGGGCGTATTCGATTGCGGCAGGCCTGCGGCAGCGCAGCTTTCTCCCCGCCGTGGCCGGCCTGTGCAGCGGCTACGTGCTACATACGGCCCTCCTCGTGGCCGGACTCGCGGCCCTTTTGACGGGCGTTCCGGGGCTTCTTGGCTGGCTGACGATCGCGGGCACAGCCTACTTGCTCTGGCTCGGCGTGAGCACCATGCGCTCGTGGCGCGGCGCGAGTTTCAGTGCGGATGACGCCGTCGGGCAGTCCCGAAACCAGTTGCGCACCTTCCTGCAAGGCATGGGCACAAGCGGCATCAACCCCAAGGGCTTGCTGTTCTTCCTGGCGCTGGTACCGCAATTCGTGAGCCCCGAGGCGTCGCTGCCGGTACCGGTACAGTCGGGTGTGCTTGGCCTCACGTTCGTCCTGTTCGCCGGCATCATTTACACCGCGGTGGCCCTGACCTCGCGAAAACTGCTGCAATCCCGGCCTTCCGCTGCACGCGTGGTGACCCTTGCGAGCGGCATCATCATGGTGGGGCTGGGGGCTGTTCTTCTGGGCGAACAGTTGCTTCCGATGCTCCGGTGACGCGGCCGTCGGGTGAGATCTCTGGCGTTCTTCGGCGGGGCGGCCTATCGTCGGCTTCATGTCCGATGACTTTTCAGCTCTCGTGGAGGCCTTCAGGAAGGTCGGCGTATCGAGGGCGTACGGCCCTCCACTTCAGATCGGCGGCGAAGAACTGATCCCGGTGGCCCTGGTGTCCTTTGGGTTCGGAGGAGGCAGCGATGGAGGCCATGCTGCCGGGGGCGGTGGCGGCGGTTTAGTGCTCCCTGTCGGGGTCTATGGCCACAACGCCGGCGGACGCGTGACATTCCAGCCGAACACAGTGGTTGTCCTGGCGATGCTGCTCCCGCTTGTCGCTGCCGCCGGGCTCTCCATTAGGGGAGTCGCCCGCGCGCTTCGCGCTTAACCGTCCGGCTCGCCGCCCTGGTCGCCCGGTTCCCCGAAGTCCTTGTTCCACATCCGACGCACCTCGATGTCCTTGCGGATCCCATCGACCGCATCCAGTTCAGCCTCCTCGGCCTTGCTGCGCCCCCGGCGCGCAACCACACCCGGAACGAGCGGCCGCGGGTTGGGCCGCCGCCTGACTTCAAGCTTCGACAGGGCCCTGTCCGTGAGCGCGTCATTGCGCAAAGCCAAGCTGGTCTTCTTCCTCCGCAGTACCTCCACGAGAGCGGCCTGGGCCGCCTCCCGCTCCCCCAACGTCCTGAGCGACTGCGCGCGAATGAGCAGAAGCGCCGCCGAGAGGTCGTCCGTGTTGCGCAGGCCTTCAGTCCAGGCGACGACGTCGGAGTGCCGCTCGAGCGCCGCCGCCGCGGTGCAGCGGGCCAAGGCAGAGGGCAACGACGGCGGCAAGCTGGCCAAGGTGTCGAGGGCTTCCGCCGTCTGGCCTGTCTCCCGGAAGCAATGCGAGAGGGCAAGGTACACGGATTCCTCGCTGAACAGAACGGGAACGTCAATCCGTTCCGCTACCTCGACCCGCGTGACCACCCTGCGGAGGTAGCTTGAGGAGAACTGACTGGCGGCGTCGTCGATCCGTATGGACAAGCCCCGCTGCAGCAATTCGGACGCCCGGAGATATCCGTCGTGTTTGTACACAAGCAGCCCGGCGATCACATAGCAGAGGCCTGCCCATCCGGGGTAGGTGCGCGCCAAGGTGATGAGCCGGTCTGGTTCCGTGCTGGTGAAGACGGCGTCGTACACCGATTTGGCGGTCTTCCCGGACAGGCGTTTGAGCCTGGGAGCATCCCCGGCGACGTCGATCCGGCCAGCCGTTTTTCCTGTCAGGACACCCCAAATCGCACTGCTCAAGCCCTCAGCCAGTCCACCCACCGATGTGCGGACATGTCCAGTCCGGAACGGTGTGATGTCCCTGCTGTCGCAGAAAATCGCTCCGCTGACTCCGGGAGCCGATGGCTCACTCACGGTTGCGCTGCCTTCGCAGGACAAGGCGTCGAAGAATTGGGCATCACAGAACCATGCTAGTTGCGCTTTGTCCCACGCTCTCCCCTATATTCCGCAGTTTTCGGGAGTAAGATATCCACGTCGGCAGGGTTCCGACTCCTTGCCGCGATACGGCCCTCCATTTGAAGGGCCGATCGAAATCGTGATCGGGAGGAGCTATGACCACTGCTTCACACCCCGCGCAGCACCACGTGATGGGGCTGACGCTGCACAACACAGCACTGGGTTTGGGCTGGGTTTTCCTGGCTGTTGGCGTCTTGGGATTTATCCCGGGCATCACCAGCAATTACGGCGCCATGACCTTCGCAGGACATGACTCGGGCGCCATGCTTCTTGGAGTCTTCCAAGTATCCGTCCTGCACAATATTGTCCATTTGCTGTTCGGCGCAGCAGGCCTGTACTTCGCGAGGACTGGAAGGATGGCGCGCGGTTACCTCATCGGTGGCGGCGCAATCTACCTCGTCCTGTGGATCTACGGTCTCATCACCATGTCGAACATGAGTGCTGACTTCGTGCCCATGAACGCCGGCGACGACTGGCTGCACCTGGTTCTCGGTGTTGTCATGATTGCCCTTGGCATTTGGCTTGGACGCGACGTAAGGGAGGAGTCGAAGGGCCGCGCCATGTAGCGCCCCCTGACTCTGCAGCACTCTGCAGTTGCACGACGGCGACCGCCCCTTTTCGGGGCGGCCGCCGCCTTTGAATCCGGGCGCCTACCCCAGGAGCCTGCGTTCGTAGGCGAAGGCCACAAGTTGAAGCCTGGTGCGCAGCCCCAGCTTGCCGAGCACACTGCGCAGATGGGATTTCACTGTCGCCTCGGAGACAAACAGGCTCTGCGCCATCTCGGCGTTTCCCAAGCCTTTGGCTGCCAGGAGGAACACATCCCGTTCGCGCGGAGACAGCTCGTCCATCACGGCGAGGTCCGGCCCGGCCACCGGCACCGTCCTGGCCGCGTGCTGGAAGAGTTCGTGAACCGAACCGGGCGCGATCACCGAGTATCCCGAATACACGGTTCGGATGGCAGCCAGCAGGAATTCGGGCTCGGCGCTCTTGAGGAGGTAGCCACTGGCGCCTGCCTGCACGGCTTCAACCACGGCTTGATCCCTGTTGAAAGTGGTCAGGGCAATGATCTTTGGCTTGTCCACGCCCGCCGCATCGGCTTCCTCGGTGATGCGCCGTGTGGCCTCGACTCCATCCAGCACGGGCATCCGAAGATCCATCAGCATGACGTCCGGCCGCTGCTTGGCCGCGAGCGCCACGGCTTGTTCGCCGTCGTCGGCCTCCCAGGCCATATCCATGTCCGCTTGGCTCTGCACCAGCATGCGGATGCCGGAGCGGAACAGCGGTTGGTCATCCACCAAGGCAACCGTGATGGGTGTTTCAGCCACGTCCGACGCTTTCCCGTTCAGGGCCCGACGACGGCGCGGCGTCTTCCAGAGCCAGCGCCGGCTCCCGCTCCAGCCCCTTGGCGGACGGAACAGCTTCGTCTTCAGCACTACTTTCCGGAAGGAGCGCTGCCGGACGCGAGCCGTAAGGGATGAAGACCGTCACGCGGAACTGCTCGCCGTCGGGACCGGAACTGAGCCAACCGCCGGCAAGGTGCGCACGCTCACGCATTCCGGGAATGCCACGCCCCACTCGCCCGGCGCCACCGCCGTCGTCCGTCCCCCCAATCGAAACGGACGCCGGCAATTCCGACGCAACGTGCATGGTCAGCCCCGGGCCGCTCCAGTCGAAGTGAAGGCGCACGGCCGTGCCGCGTCCGCCGTGCTTGAGGGCGTTCGTGAGGCATTCCTGCACAATCCGGAAGACTGCGAGTTGCTGGCCCGCGCCAAGGTCGACCGGGGTTCCGGTTTCGCTCTGCTGGACCTTGAGGCTCCCCTGGCGCATCCGCTCGACAAGAGGCCCGACGTCGGTGAGCCGGGGCTGCGGGGCCACCAGACCGTCGTCGCGGACTCCCTCAATCACGCGCTGGGCGTCCACCAATGCGTGGCGGGCCGACACCGCGATGTTCTCCAAGGCGTCGAGCACCGCCTTGGGCTGGTCCTGGCTGAGATAACGGGTGCCATCGGCTTGCGCGGCGATCACTGCGAGCGAGTGCGCCAATACATCATGAAGGTCGCGGGCGATCCGGGTGCGCTCCTGCTCCACGACGAGCTCGACCTCGGTCTCCTTCAGGCTGGCTTGGACGAGGACCTTGGACTGGAATAGCTTGCCTCGGTCCTCATAAAGAGCCAAGGCAATGCCGACGGCCGCACAGCCGGCGGCGATCAGCATCAAGAGGGAAAAGAGTTGCCAACCGTTGGTTTGCAAGGTGAAGCGGTCCCCGTAGCCGACCCTGTGGAACCACCCAACGCCCTGCCCGTAGCGCCATGACAGCATCAAGAACGTCATGATGCCTGCGAAAACAAGGTTAGATACTCCAGCAATTGATCGCTGTCTGGGGGATCCTGTCCACAGAATGAAGGCCAGCGCAATGAATGAGCCGATATAGATTGCCCAATAATTGGCCCACGGCGGCGCAATGAGATAGGTCAATTGACCGAGCAAAAGGATCGCTGCCAGCCCGAGTGACACATAGGGTTTCCACGCCGCTACGCCGATCGCCAAGCTCGTCAGGACGAGCATCCACGTGCCGGGCCAATAGTTCAGGCCCCACGGCCCCATCCTTCCCGCCTCGCCCACGCACCACAGCGTGAAGAAAATGACGGCCGCCGCGGGGGCGCCCCAATGCCGTGCAACTTTCAGTGTTTGTTCCATGTCAGCCACCCTATCCACGGCCAAGGATCCGGCGGCGCCGCTTCTGCCCTCCAGCGTCCGATCTCCACCCGGAAGCCAGCGGATTCATCCCTGGAGCCAACGCGAGACGTGAGCGAGCGTCGGCAAAACCGCCAGCATAAGTGAGCGAGCGTCGGCAAAAACGGCGGCATAAGTGAGCGAGCGTTTGTCGTCCCCAAACCCTCGCTCACATATCAGGCCCAAATCCCAAACCCTCGCTCACATATCCCGAACCTCGGCACAAAAGAACGACGGCGACGCCCCCCAGCACGGGAGCGTCGCCGTCGTCGGCTATTCGGGTTGGGTGCGCGGCCTTATTCGGCCGCAGCGGCAACCGCCGCCGTGACCGCCGGAGCAACACGGGGATCCAGCGGACTGGGCACGATGTAATCGGCGGAGAGTTCGTCCTCGGCCAGTGCGGCGATCGCACGGGCCGCGGCGATCTTCATGGCCGGAGTGATGCGGCGTGCACCGGCGTCCAAGGCTCCGCGGAAAATTCCGGGGAAGGCCAGGACGTTGTTGATCTGGTTCGGGAAATCGCTGCGACCAGTGGCCACGACGGCCGCGTACTTGACGGCAACCTCGGGCAGGACTTCCGGGTCCGGGTTGGACAGGGCGAAGACGATCGAATTGTCGTTCATGAGCTTCAAGTGTTCCTCGGCCAGCTTGGACGAGGAAACGCCGATGAACACGTCAGCGCCTTGCAGGGCCTCCGCGGGTCCGCCGGAAAGGGCGCGGGGGTTGGTTCGCTGGGCGAAGCGGGCCTTGACGCTGCCCGAATCGGCCACCAGGTCGGCGCGCTCGGAGTTGATGATCCCCTTGGAATCCAGAAGAACGACGTCCTTGACGCCCGCGGCCAGCAGGATCTCGGAGACGGCGATGCCCGCGGCACCTGCACCGGAGACCACAACTTTCAGTCCCTCAAGTTCGCGGCCGGTCACCTTGGCGGCGTTCGTCAACGCTGCGAGAACCACGACGGCGGTGCCGTGCTGGTCATCGTGCATGACGGGGCAGTCGAGGGCTTCGATGAGACGCTCTTCGAGTTCGAAGCAGCGGGGCGCGGAGATGTCTTCGAGGTTGACCGCGCCGAAACTCGGACGCAGGCGGACCAGGGTCTCGATGATTTCGTCCACGTTGGTGGTGTTGAGGACCAAGGGGATGGAATCCAGATCGCCGAAGGCCTTGAAGAGCGCGGACTTTCCTTCCATGACAGGGAGGGAGGCGCTGGGTCCGATGTTGCCAAGGCCCAGCACCGCGGTGCCGTCGCTGACAACCACAACGAGACGCTCGGCCCACGTGTGGGTGCGTGCAAGCTCGGGGTTGGCGTGGATCGCGCGGCTCACTTCGGCGACACCCGGGGTGTAGGCGATGGAAAGGTCCCGCTTGTTCAAGAGCGGTACGGTGCTGGAAATGGAGAGCTTGCCGCCTTCGTGAGCGGTGAAGATTTCCTCTTCACTCAGCGCCAGGGCAGTCAGATTCTGTTCAGGGGTGATGGTCTCGACGGACACGTCGTTGTCTCCTCAGGCTAGCCGTGATCCCACGGCACAATTCGGGCAGGTATAGAGGCTTCGGTGCCGGACCAAGGGTGGCTGGTCCGTGCGGTGAAACTCCTGCGGATATGGGCTGCTAGCCGCTTGGGTCCTGTCTTCGTAGACAGGGGCCTGATAGGAAGACTAGAGACATCCAGTCATAAACTCATACTTTTGGTCTTAGTGGTCTAGACCAATTACGGTGATTCCCGGAAAAGCTACGCGTCCGCAATCAACTTGCAGGCGTTCTTGAGGTCCTTCTCTGCGTCGAAAAGTGAGATCCGGCGGCAGTTGACGGACTGGACCAGACCACTTATGACGTGGAGCAGGATCCTGGCCCTCCCGGCGTCGCCGATCGCAGCCGCGACCATCTCGGCGGAGAGCGCCTCGATATCGCGCAAGAGTACGGGGATGTCACCATCGCGGGTGTCCCATGTTCGGGACAGACAGTGTTCGACGGCGGGCTGCATGACCCGCATATGGAAAATCTCCATCCCGAGACCGGTGAGCTCTTGCTGGCTGCACCTTGAAGACGCCGGCTTTGAGTCGTTGAGCTCCCGCAGTTGCTGCCGGTAGACCGCAAGCATCAGATGGACCGTGGACGGAAAGTAGCGGTAGAGCGTCCCGAGCGGAACATGGGCTCTGGTGGATACGTCCGAAAGGCTCACGGTATCGAACTGCCGCTGGGCGAATCCCGCGGCAGTCTTCAGTATCCGGGCGTAGCGCAATAGCTGTCTCGGGGTGGTGGGAGCAGCCGCCATTTGGGGCAACCCCGCGGCCAGATCCAGCGAATACGGTTCCAAGGAGTTCGGTTCGGACATTTCCGGCGTTCTGTTGGTTTGGGCTTCGTTCGGGGAGATTGCGCGGCCCCCCATAGACCAAGCGCGTCCTGACAATGATACGGCAGCAAGTTGTCAGTTCCCTGAGAACCGATTCCCAGGGCTACGCGACGCCCTTGATCTTCACCACGAATACCGCCCCCAGCAGCCCGATGACAGCTGCAGCCACATAAAGCGAGACGTAGCCACCCCAGTACGCCACAAAGGGGTATGCGATAAGAGGGGCGATGACCTGCGGCAATGAGTTGGCCACGTTGATGACCCCAAGGTCCCTGCCCCGGTCCAACGCAGTGGGCAGCACTTGGGTAATAAGGGCGAAGTCGACCGCCAAGTACGCACCAAAGCCGATACCGAGCACCGCTGCGCCGGCAATGGCCCCCGTCCACGTGGGTTCGAACCCAAGGATCAGGGCAGCTATCGAAATGACGACGGACGAGACAATGACGAGGGGTTTGCGTTTGCCCATGCGGTCACTGATGGCACCGCCCACCACGCTGGTGATGATCACCATGACGGCATAGAGGCCTGTGAGGACGAGGACCCCGAACTCAGGCTTGATCCCCTGCGTTTCCTCAAGATGCACGGCATCCTTGAGGAAGAAGAGCAAGTACAACGTGACCATGTGGTTTCCGACATTGACCAGGAACCTCGTCAGCCAAGCCCACGCGAAGTCCGGGTACTTGACGGGCGAGATCCAAAAGCCCTTGACGAATGTCCAGAGTATGAACGGTGGCTTGGCCTCCGGAACGAGAGGCGCGTCGTCGTTCTTGAAAAGATAGAGCACGACGCCGGCCAGCAGGGCAGCAGCGCACACGATGTAGCCGAGGGCAAAGTTCCCGGACACCACGGACGCGATCACGGCACCCGCGAGGATGCCGACGGTTTGGCCCATGGCTGCAAGGCCGCCGACCGCGCCGCGTTGAGGCACTGGCACTCGGTCCGGAATAGCCGCCGTGATGGCGGCATAGGCTCCATTGCAACCGGCCTGGACCAGGCACCACAAAATGGTCATAACTGCCACGTTGGGAGCACCTGCCAGGGCCACCAATGCCGCGGCGCCAAGGATGGCGCCGAAAAGCACCCACGGAACCCGCCGTCCAAGGCGGGACGTAGTGCGGTCGCTGAATGCACCGAAAAGGGGGTTCGCCACGAGGGACACCGCAGCGCCGCATCCCGTAACCAGCGCAAGGATGGCTTCCTTCTGGCCTTCGTCAAAGTGGATGGCTTGCTGCCCGAGCAAAATCTGGATAGGGCCGAAGAAGGCAGCGTTGATGCCCACATTGACGAGCACCACTCCGGTGACCCACAGTGAGCGGACGCGCTCCACGGGCTCGGCGAGCGCCGTCGTCGGGCCTGCCTGCATCTCCACGGGATCCGTCACCGGTCTTTCAGGCAATGAACCGGGCAGATCGGACAGGCTCATGACGGTGCTCCCTAGCGTCTGGACGTGTGGATTCAGCCTAGCGCCAAGGCACGTCTGCACGCGTTAGGGTAACTCCAACGGACGACCGAGGAGGATCAACGATGAACAGCCCAGCGAACCCCATCAACACCGCCGATCTCTACGACGAACGTGCCGAGGATCTTGAGTCGATATCACTGCAGTTCCAGGACCTCGGCGGCGTCTCGCACTTCAGCGGCCCGGTTCGCACCGTCAAATGCTTTGAGGACAACGCCCTGGTGAAGACGATTCTGGCAACCTCCGGCGAAGGCGCCGTGCTGGTGGTGGACGGCTACGGCTCGCTGCGCACAGCCCTCATGGGGGACATGATCGCCGAGAGCGCCGTCGCTAACGGCTGGGCCGGCGTCGTGATCAATGGTGCGATCCGCGATCGCGTGGCGATCGCGAAGCTGCCTTTGGGCGTCAAAGCCCTTGGGAGCAATCCCAAGAAGAGCTCCAAAGTGGGCCGTGGCGAAGTGGACATCCCCCTGGTGATTGAAGGAGTGCACATCGAACCCGGGAACCTGATCTATTGCGATCCTGACGGGATTCTCGTGGAGCGGTGACATTTTTCTCCCCAATCGGGTAGGACAGGGAATACAGGAGCGATTAGGATAGTTACTGAAAGCAACTATCCTGCTTAGTCCCCCTTTTCATCCACCTTTGGAGAAGCAATGTCCAACGCCACGCCTGTGCGGGCCGCCGGAGAGGTCCTGACACACCGTCAGACGCTCACCGTCATGGTGGGCCTCATGCTCGGCATGTTCCTGTCCTCCCTGGACCAGACCATCGTGTCCACGTCCATTTACACCATCGCCAACGACTTGGACGGCCTGTCCCTGCAGGCGTGGGCCACTACGGCCTACCTCATCACATCCACGGTGACCACCCCGCTGTACGGCAAGCTCAGCGACATCTTCGGCCGCCGCCCGCTGTACCTCGCCGCGATCCTGATCTTCCTCGCCGGTTCCCTGTACGCCGGTTCCGTGCACTCCATGACCGAGCTCGCCATCGCCCGCGGCATCCAGGGTATGGGCGCCGGCGGTCTGCTGGCCCTCGCATTGACGATCATCGGCGACATTGTTGCCCTGAAGGATCGTGCCAAGTACCAGGGCTACTTCATGTCCGTCTTTGGCGTTTCCTCGGTCCTCGGTCCCGTGGTCGGCGGTGCTTTCGCAGGCTCGGCCAATATCCTTGGCTTCGACGGCTGGCGCTGGGTCTTCTTCATCAACCTGCCCATCGGCCTGGCAGCACTGGCCGTGGTGTTCTTCTACCTGCACCTACCCGCAAAGCACGTCAAGCAGAAGATCGACTACTGGGGTGCAGGAGCCATCACGCTGGCAATCGTTCCGCTGCTGCTCGTGGCCGAACAAGGCCGCAGCTGGGGCTGGACCTCCGGCAACTCGTGGATCTGCTACGGCCTCGGCGTCATCGGCATCATCGCGTTCCTGCTGGTTGAGCGGCGTGCCGGCGACTACGCGCTGATCCCCCTACGGCTCTTCAGGAACATCACCTTCGGCTTGTCTTCCCTGCTGAACTTCATCATCGGTATCGGTATGTTCGGGGCCATCGCGATGCTCCCGATGTACCTGCAACTGGTCAAGGGCCTCACCCCCACCGAAGCCGGCCTCATGATGATCACCTTCACGGTGGGCATCCTCTTCGGTTCCATTACAGCGGGACGGACCATCTCGGCGTCGGGCGTTTTCCGGATCTTCCCGATCCTCGGTACGGGCATCCTGACCGCCGCCGCAATCGTCATGGGCCTGTCCCTCGGCGTCGACACCGGACTCTGGGTTCCCGGCCTGATCGCCGTATTCTTCGGCATGGGCCTGGGCTTCTGCATGCAGCCGCTCACTTTGGCGATGCAGGTCTCCGTACCGCCGAAGGACATGGGCGTGGGCACGTCCACTGCAGCATTCTTCCGTTCCATGGGCGGCGCCGTGGGGACCGCGGTGTTCATCTCGATGCTCTTCAGCCTCGCCGCTGACAAGATCGCCTCCGGTATGAAGGACGCCATGGGCAGCGCCGACTACCTCAAGGTGCTCAAGGATCCTGCGGTTGCCGCGGATCCCGCCAACGCCAAGCTGTACGACTTCTTCAAGAACGGCGCCACGAATGATTCGCTGAACGACACCAGCTGGCTGCACCACGCCAACCCGGCGCTCACGCGGCCTATCACCGAGGGCTTCGCGCAGTCGATCGACACGGTCATGCTGACCGCCGCGGCCCTGACCGGCCTGGCGTTCCTTATCAGCTTCGCCTTGCCGAACAAGAAACTGACGGATCCGAAGGCGGCGGCGAAGGAATCCGTTTCCGCACACTAATATCTCGAACCGCGTCACGTATCTCGAACCGCGTCACGGCAGGCAGTCTTTTGGACTGCCTGCCGTTGTCGTTTCCAGTGTTCGCGCGGTAAAGCGCCCGACGGCGGCGCGAAAGTTTGCTTGGCGTGACACGTCCGGTGTGGCTGGCCCGGTTGACTGGAAGTCATGCTGGCACCGTGCCACACTGTGTAGCGCGAGTGCACCGGCGTCCCCGTCGGAACCAGCTGCCGACGACGACCGCGCCGCACAATCCACTACATTTCCTCGAGGGAGAGCCATGCCCAATTCCAGCTCCGACAGCCGTTCCGGCGTCCCACGCAAGGTAATTGGCCTGGCCGTTGCCGGAGCTGTGGGCGGTTTCCTCTTCGGCTTCGATTCCTCCGTGGTCAACGGCGCCGTCGATGCGATGAAGGACGAATTCATGCTGAGCGAAGCCGTCACGGGCTTCGCTGTGGCGGTCGCGTTGCTCGGCTGCGCGGCTGGGGCGTATCTCGCGGGCAAGGTGGCCGACCGCTACGGCCGCATCCCCGCCATGAAGCTGGGTGCCGCCCTCTTTCTGGTCAGCTCCATCGGGACCGGCTTTGCTTTCAGCATCTGGGATTTGGTTTTCTGGCGCTTGGTCGGCGGCCTGGGCATCGGCCTCGCGTCGGTGATCGCGCCGGCGTACATCTCGGAAATCTCACCGCGCCAGGTCCGCGGCCGGCTCGCGTCGCTGCAGCAGCTGGCGATCACCACCGGTATTTTCGCGGCCCTGCTGTCCGACGCCGTCCTGGCGACGTCCGCGGGAAGCGCACACCACGCGCTCTGGCTCGGAATTGAGGCCTGGCGCTGGATGTTCATCGCGTGCGCCGTGCCTGCCGCGGCCTATGGTCTGATCGCGTTCCGGCTGCCTGAGTCGCCGCACTTCCTGGTCCTCAACGGCAAGGAAGACACCGCACGCAGGATCTTCGACACCCTGATGCCCGGCGACGATACCGAACGCCACATCCGCGAAATCCGTGACTCCATCAAACAGGACGAGCTCTCCACCAAGAAGGGCTCGCTCCGCGGCAAGGCGTTCGGCCTGCAGCCCGTGGTGTGGATCGGCATCATCCTGTCGGTGCTGCAGCAATTCGTGGGCATCAACGTGATCTTCTACTACTCCACCACGCTGTGGAAAGCAGTCGGCTTCCACGAGCAAGACTCCCTGGCCATCTCGGTGGCAACGTCCGTCACCAACATCCTGGTCACGCTCGTGGCCATCGCCCTAGTGGACCGCATTGGCCGCAGGCCCATCCTGCTGACGGGCTCCATCGGTATGGCTGTGTCCCTGGGTGCCATGGCGCTGGCCTTTTCTTCCGCCAGCGGGACGGGTTCTTCGGTGTCCTTGACCGGCGTCTGGGGTCCGGTGGCCCTGGTGGCCGCCAACGTGTTCGTAGTGAGCTTCGGCGCTTCATGGGGACCGTTGGTGTGGGTGCTCCTGGGCGAGATCTTCCCCTCACGGATCCGTGCCCGCGCGCTCGGCCTGGCCGCCGCAGCCCAGTGGATCGCCAACTTCGCCATCACCTTGAGCTTCCCCATCATGGCGGCCGGTTCTTTGCCGCTGACTTACGGCATGTACGCGCTGTTCGCTGCGGCGTCGTTCTTCTTCGTCATGTTCAAGGTGCCGGAAACCAACGGCATGTCCCTTGAGCAGGCCGACACCTTGTTTGTCCCGAAAGGCTCCAAGCCTGCGGAGCTCGAGGTCACACCCAAGTAGTCCCCACCCAAGTAACTAGCAGTTGTTGTCGTTTTGAGCCCTCATAACGACAACAACTGCGTGGGCCCACGCAGCCAGGGTTCCCTGGCCGAGCTTGCGAGGCGAGGGAGGCGGTGGGGATCAGTTGGGCCCTCCTACACGAGGTGCGGTTCGTGTGACTTCAGGTAGCGGCGGCCGCCGGCGGCCACGAGGATTGCGAACGCGAGGGCAAGGGCCGCGGCGAAGAACGGGACCTGCGGGCCGAAGTGCTCACCCAGTTGTGCCGCGACAAACGGAGCCAGCGCGCCGCCCATCCACCGCACAAAGTTGTAACCGGCCGAAGCCACGGGACGCGGCGAATCGGAGACTTCCATGGCAAGTTCGGTGTAGAGCGTGTTGTTGATGCCCAGCAGGGCGCCCGCCACAATGACGAGCACGACGACGGCAGTCACCGAGTGCCCCGCGGCCAGTCCCAGCCCGACGAGGTCCAGCAACAGGGCCGCGAGGGTGCCGACCAGGACGTTGGTGGTGCCGAATCGACGCTGCAGCAAGGGTGCCACGAAGACCGAAAACACGGCCACGGCCACGCCCCAACCGAAGAACACCGCACCAATCCCGTAGGCGTCCATCCCGAGGATGAAGGGCGTGAAGGCCAGGATCGTGAAGAAGCCATAGTTGTAGAACAAGGCGCTGGCGGCGGTGGTGCGGAGGCCCTTGTGGCCCAGGGCGAGGAGCGGGTCACGCAAACGGGCCTTCGTGGCCGGCGTCGGGGTCTTGGGTAGCAGGGCCAGCAAGGCGATGAAGGAAACGGCCATGAGGACCGCGGTGCCGAAGAACGGTGCGCGCCATTGCCAGCCGCCGAGGAGCGCGCCCAGCAACGGGCCGAGGGAAATGCCCAGGCCAAGGGCGGCTTCGTAAAGAATAATCGCGGTTCCGGTTCCGCCGCTCGCGACGCCGACAATCACGGCAAGCGCGGTGGCCACGAAGAGGGCGTTGCCGAGCCCCCAACCCGCGCGGAATCCGACCAGCTCACCCACGCTTCCGGACATGCCAGACAGCGAGGCGAACACGACAATCAGCGCCAGGCCGATCATGAGCGTCTTTTTGCCACCGATCCGCGAAGAGACGAAGCCCGTCACGAGCATCGCGACTGCGGTCACCAGGAAGTAGCTCGTGAAGAGCAGCGACACTTGGCTGGGGCTGGCCTGGAGGTTCTTGGCGATGGCTGGCAGGATCGGGTCCACCAGGCCGATACCCATGAAGGCGAAGACGGCGGCAATCGCCGTGGCCCACACAGCTTTGGGCTGCTTGAGGAACGAGGCCTTCTCGGCCTCGAGGGTTTCTTCCGCTGGCTGCAGTTGGTCTGCGAGCTGGCCTTTCATGGACTGCTCTCCTAGTTTCTTGGCTTGTTCAGTTCTGGCTTGTTCAGTTCTGGACTGAGTGATTGATCTTGTCGAACACCGGAAGGGCGGCTTCGACGGCGTCGCGTTCCGCCTGGCTCAGCGTTTCGAGGATCCCGGCGATGAATTCGTTGCGGCGGCGGTCTGCATTCTCGACGGCGGCACGTCCCGCCGCGGTCGCGGCGACGCGGACGGCACGGGAGTCGTCCGGATCTGCTTCGCGTTTGACCAAGCCCGCGCGCTCAAGCTTGATGATCTGCTCCGTGGCGCTGGGGACCTTGACCCCAAGGTTCCGGGCGATCCCTCCGACGCGGGCACCGCCGTCGAGCGCCATCTTGAGGACGCCAAGTTGGGCCGAGCTGAGTTGCTCCTCGGAATCGAGGCGGCGCATCACGTAGACGCTCTGCCGCAAAGCTTCCCGGAATGATTGGGCGAGGGCGAGGAGCGCGTCGTCGGCTTGATGGGTATTCATATTTAGGTATCCTAACAGTTAGGTTGCCTAAATATCAAGGGGTGCATGGTCCGCCGGGCGCCTCTGGCTACAGGGCCAGCTTCATTCCCTCGTGACTGGCTACGAAGCCAAGGCGCTCATAGAAGCGATGGGCGTCTTTGCGGGACTTGTCGCTCGTGAGCTGGACCAGGGTGCAGCCCCGATTCCGCGCCTCTTCGATGGCCCATTGCATCATTGCCGCACCGACGCCATGATCCCGCAACTCTGCGGCGACGCGCACGGCCTCGATCTGGCAACGCAGCGAGCCCTTCCGGGCCAAGCCCGGGATGAAACTCAGCTGGAAAGTTGCGACGCAAGCGCCGTTCAAGTGGCCAACCACCAACAGTTGGGCCGGATCCTCGTTGATCTGCTGAAACGCCTGCAGATAGGGGCCGACGTCCTCGGCGTTTTCGCGGGAACTGCCCAACTGATCCGCGGCGAGCAATCTCAGAATGGCGGGCAAGTCCTCCCAGTGGGCCCGGCGGAGCGTGAAGACTCCTTCGTCCAGAACCATGCTCAACAGCGGCTTCACGCCTGGATTTATGTGACTCATAGCACCAGCCTGACACAAGCTGGCGGCTTCGTTTTACGAGCGTTCATGAATTCTGGGTGAAACGATCAATCACAAATTCTCGGATGGTTCGAGTTAGTTTGGACTAGCAGATTTGTTAGCCACGTCACCATGCGGCGAATCACCCGAAGGATGCAGATATGTCTCACCAGACAACAACAGGGCAACGCACTGCCTCCAGCAAAGACAGCGAGCCGCATCTGGCGCGCTCATTGAGCAACCGCCACATCCAGTTGCTTGCGATCGGCGGCGCCATCGGCACGGGCCTGTTCATGGGCTCCGGAAAGACCATCTCCGTCGCCGGGCCGTCCGTGATCTTCGTGTACATGATCATCGGCTTCATGTTGTTCTTTGTCATGCGCGCCATGGGCCAGCTCCTGCTGTCCAACCTGAACTACAAGTCCTTCAGCGACTTCGCCGGGGACCTCCTTGGTCCCTGGGCGGGCTTCTTCACCGGCTGGACCTATTGGTTCTGCTGGGTGGTAACCGGAGTGGCCGATGTCATCGCGATCGCGGGCTACGCCAATGAGCTCTGGCCGGGTGTGCCGCTCTGGATTCCGGGCCTCGCAACCATCGCCATCTTGCTGTTGCTCAACCTCCCCACGGTGAAGGCCTTCGGCGAGACTGAGTTCTGGTTCGCCCTCATCAAGATCGTTGCCATCGCCGCCTTGATCGTCGTGGGCATCGTGATGATCTCCACCGGCTTCAAGTCAGACGCCGGAGCCGCGAGCTTGACCAATCTCTGGAGCCACGGCGGCTTCTTCCCCAAGGAATTCATGGGCTTCGTTGCCGGCTTCCAGATCGCGGTCTTCGCCTTCGTGGGCATCGAACTGGTAGGCACAGCCGCGGCCGAGACAAAGAACCCGGAGCACAACCTGCCCCGCGCCATCAACGCCATCCCGGTCCGCGTAATGTTGTTCTACGTCGGCGCGCTCATCATCCTGATGTCCGTCATCCCGTGGACCGAGTTCAAGGCCGGCCACAGCCCGTTCATCGCCATGTTCTCCCTGGCCGGCCTGGGTATCGCTGCAACCGTGGTGAACCTCGTGGTCCTGACCTCCGCCATGTCGTCTGCCAACTCGGGTATCTACTCGACCTCGCGCATGGTGTTCGGCCTGGCGAACGACGGCGATGCCCCCAAGATGTTCGGCCGCCTCTCCAGCCGGAAAGTTCCGCAGAACGCCCTGTTCCTGTCCTGCGTGCTGCTACTTGGCGGCGTCGCACTGCTTTATGCGGGCAAGGACATCGGAGCAGCCTTCGACATGGTCACCACCGTGTCCGCCGTCTGCTTCATGTTCGTCTGGTCCATCATCCTGGCCAGCTACCTCGTGTTCCGGAAGCGCCGGCCCCACTTGCACGAGGCATCGACCTTCAAGATGCCCGGCGGGATCGTGATGGTGTGGGTGGTCTTCGCCTTCTTCGCGTTCCTGGTCTGGGCCCTGACGACGCAGCCGGACACCCTCACGGCTCTGCTCGCAACGCCCATCTGGTTCGCGGTCCTCGCCGTGGCCTACGCCTTGGTCCGGAAGTCGCCGCTGCACCAGGCCCGGGTGGCCGAGTGGAAAGCCATGGCCGAAACCGAGACAACCGCCGTCGAAACCGCCGCCCGCTAGGACGCCCGCTCACATATAGCGGCCATTCTTCCGACGCGCGCTCACAAACGAGCCTTTTCGACGTAACGCCCGCTCACCTATAGCGGCGAAACCCGAAACCCTCCTTCACGTCATCATGTGAAGGAGGGTTTCGGCTTTCCCACCGAGGTTCACGACCGATTGCCCTCAGGGACGCTATCCGGCGCGGCCTTCTTGCTGTTGGCCTCGCGCAAAAGGAGCTGGATGAGGCTCGGCTTCTGCGAAAAGGTTGCAACCGCGACGTTCTTGCGCACGAACTCGTCCGAAGTGAGTTGCCACAGCATGGAGTCCGCAAGGTCGGCCCGCGACGTGAAAGTGCCGTTTATGTAGCCAACGGCCATCTTGTATTCGGTGACGGATTCGGTCTCGAAAAGACCGGAGGGCCGCATGATTGTCCAGTCCAGGCCGCTCGCGGCAACGGCGGACTCCATCCGCCGCATGTCCTCGTACAGTGTCTTACCCAGCAGCTTGGTAACGAGGGGCTGCAGCACTTTCTCGAAGAGGAACCCGCCATGCGGGCCAGCCGAAATGTCGGTGGCGCTGGAGCTCACGCAGACCAGCCGACGGACGCCGTGGTTGCCCATTGCCCGGATGATGTTCCCCGTGCCCACGGAATAGACCGTGATCGGCTGGCGGCTGTATGGAACACCGAGGGTTGAGAGAACCGCATCCTGTCCTTCAACGACGGCACTTACGTCCTCGAAGTTGTAGGCATCGGCGCCGACAACACTCAGGCCGGGAGCGGATAGCGGGAAGTCGTGCGGCCTGCGCGTGACAGCGGTGACGACGTGTCCGGCGTCGAGCGCTTGTGCGGTGAGAATCCTTCCGGTGGGGCCATTTGCCCCGAATACTGCGATCTTCATGTGATGCGGCCTCCGGTAGTCTTATTCTAGGAAAACCATACAATACAGAAACGATATCATATGAGTTCCATATCAAATCAAGAGGCCGCGACCCCTCGCCTTCGGCGGCGTGCTGTTGCTGCGCTCAAAGCCGAGCTTCGCAGCGTACGCGTGCAACTATCCGTGCTCAATCACCAGGTCGGCACCCAAGCCGAGCTGAAGGATGTTGACCTGGATTGTCTTGACCTGATCTCGAGCCGGGGGCCGCTCAGCCCGAGCATGTTGGCCAAACACGCCGGCCTGCACCCAGCCACCATGACCGGAATCCTCGACCGGCTTGAACGCGGAGGCTGGATTGTCCGGGATCGCGACCCATCCGACCGGCGCGCCATGGTGATCCGGATTCTGCCCGATAGAAACGCCGAGATGTTCCGCCTCTACTCAGGAATGAACAGCCTCATGGACACCATCTGTGCAGACTACGACGACGCTGAAATCGCCGTCATTACAGACTTCCTGCGGCGCGTCCAAGCGGCCGGACGGACGGCGTCGGAAGAACTCGGCAACTAGTTGACGCTCGCTTACTTTTACAGCCCAAAGCGCTCACCCTCCTCCACATCATGTAAAGGAGGGTGAGCGGGCGTTCGGGAAAAAGCCCGCCTATGTGAGCTGGCGTCGCCGGTCGGCGCCGGGAAGCCGGCCGGCGGGGCGGCAGGAACCCGGCGTTTAGGCCTCGGCCTTCCGTTCTTCGATCAGCTTCAGCACCTGCGGGAACAACGGGTGCGACGGCGGCAGTTCAGTGATGCGCTCGACCGCCTCGGCGGCGTCCATCTCAGCGAGCATCCGGGCGAGTTCCACAGCTTCGTCGTCGGCCCCGTCGTCAAAACGCAGGGCAGCGGACATCGCGTCTAACAAGGCAACGGGCGCGACTCCGCGCTCGGCGAGTTCAGCGGCCGGGCCGATGAACCGTTCGTGCCGCCCAAGCTTGCGGAGCGGCGCGCGGCCTACTCGGTTCACCGTGTCCGGCAAGTACGGGTTGGTGAAGCGGGACAGGATCTTCTGCACGTACGCTTCCTGCTCAGCCTCGACGAAGCCGTGTTTGGCCACGAGAAGCTGCTTGGTCTCCTCCAACACGGCCCGCACCCGGGCCGCTACGGAGGCATCGGCCATCGCCTCGGAGATCTTCTCCAAACCGGCGCCGTAGCCGAAGTATGCTGCCGAGGCGTGTCCCGTGTTGACCGTGAAGAGCTTCCGTTCGATATACGGACCGAGCTCGTCCACGAAGGTCGCGCCGGGGATCACCGGCGCCTCCCCCGCGAACGGGGTGCGGTCGATGACCCACTCATAAAAGGTCTCCACAGTGACGTCGAGGCCTTGGCCGGGAGCCTGGTTGGGGACAATTCTGTCCACCGCGGTATTCGCAAAAACAGCGACGGAGGAAAGGTCACCCGCGGCACCGTCCCAAGCGGCTTCCACTTCGGATTGCAGGAGATCCGTGGCGTTGATCGCGTTCTCGCAGGCCATGACCTGAAGCGGAGCCAACGACGGCGACCGGCCGGCGAGGCCCCGCGCAATCACGGGTGCCACGAACTTGAGGATGTGCGGCCCCACCGCCGTGGTGACGAGGTCCGCCGTCGCGATTTCCGCAACGACGGCAGCCTCTTCGGTGCCCGAATTCAGGGCGCGGAAACCGGACACGGTCTTGACTGCCGCGTTTTCGCCGACCTCGTGGACCTCGTAGGAGGACGCGGAGGCGAGCTGGCTGATCAAGGCATCTGCGACATCGGCGAAGACCACCTCATATCCAGCCTCGTGCAGCAGCAAGCCGACGAATCCCCGTCCGATGTTTCCTGCCCCAAAATGGACTGCCTTCACTATGCGTTGACCTTTCCGAACAGATCCAGCACTTCCTGCACCGACGTGGCCTGCTCAAGCTGGGCCACTTGCGCCTTGTCCGTGAAGATCTTGGCGATGGAGGACAGGATGTGGAGGTGCTCGTTGTTGATACCGGCGACGCCGACCACGAACTTGACCTGCTTGCCTCCCCAGTCGATGCCCTCGGGGTAGCGGACGATCGACACACCGGAGTGCAGGATGTGGTTCTTGGCAGCGTTCGTGCCGTGCGGGATGGCAAGGAAGCTGCCCATGTAGGTGGACACGGATTCCTCGCGCTCATGCATGGCGTGAATGTAGCCCATGTCCACTGAACCCCGGTCCAGCAGGAGCTTGCCGGCTTCGTCGATGGCCGAGTCACGGTCCGTCGCGGTGCCATTGAGGATCACGCTTTCGGGGAGCAGGACATCCTTGCCCCCGACGGCGGCGGGCTGGGCAGCGGCGGCTGGTTCGGCAACCGCGGTTCCAACGGCAGAGCCGTCGGCGCCGGATCCGGCGTTGCTGCTCTTGACCAGCTCCACGATCTCCTCGTAGCGGGGACTGTTCATGAAGTTGTCCACAGAGACGTGCACGGCGCTGGAGGTGACCGGCCGGGCGCGTTCTGTCAGGTCCTGGTGCGTGACCACGACGTCGTAGGTGTCGCTCAGGTTGGCAATGGCCGAATTGGTGACCTTGACATCCGGGAAACCGGCCGCCTTGATCTTGTTACGCAGCACCGAGGCACCCATGGCACTGGAGCCCATGCCGGCGTCGCACGCGAACACGATGTTCTGGATGGGACGGGTCAGAACGGCGGTACTGCCACCAGCGCCCAGGAGTGCGGAGGATACGGAACTCTTCTTGCCCTTGAGCTCTTCCATCTTGGACGTGGCTTCACCGAGGTCAACTTCGTCGCTGTGATGCGTGGTGCGGAGAATCAACGAGGAGACCAGGAACGATACGGTCGCTGCCAAGATGACCGACAGTATGACGCCGACATAACTGTCGCGGGAGGTCTGCGCAATGACTGCGAAGATTGATCCCGGGGCGGCCGGAGCCACGAGGCCCGAGTTGGTGACTGCAAGGGTCGCAATGCCTGTCATGCCTCCAGCGATGGCTCCGAGGATGAGCAGCGGGCGCATCAGGACATACGGGAAGTAGATCTCGTGGATTCCGCCGAGGAACTGGATGATGAAAGCGCCCGGCGCCGAGGCCTTCGCCGCCCCGCGTCCGAAGAACATGTAGGCGAGAAGAATTCCGGCTCCCGGCCCGGGGTTGGCTTCGAGCAGGAACAAGATGGACTTGCCCTGGTCCAGCGATTGCTGGATGCCGAGCGGGGTCAGCACGCCGTGGTTGATTGCGTTGTTGAGGAAGAGAACCTTGGCGGGCTCGATGAAGATGCTGGTGAGCGGAAGGAGCCCGTTGTGCACCAGGAACTGGACGAAGTTGCCCGCCGCCGTACTGAAGGCCTGAACCACCGGAGAAATACCAAAGAAGCCGAACAGGGCGAGCAGTGCGCCCCAAATGCCTGCGGAGAAGTTGTTTACCAGCATCTCGAAGCCGGGCCGGATCTTGCCGTCCCAAATGGCGTCGATCTTCTGCATGGTCCAGCCACCGAGCGGGCCCATGATCATGGCACCGATAAACATCGGAATGCCGGCACCGACGATCACGCCCATGGTACCGATCGCCCCGACGACGCCACCCCGCGCGCCATAAACGTTCCGACCGCCTGTGTAGGCGATCAGGAGCGGCAAAAGGTAGGTGATCATGGGGCCGACAAGGCCCACGTTCGGCGTACCGGCGGCGTTGTTGCCGAAGCCACCGAGTTCGGCGACGGGCAGCCAGCCCGTCTTGATGAACAGGGCGGTGATGATGCCCCATGCAATAAAGGCCCCGATGTTGGGCATGATCATGCCCGAGAGGAACGTTCCGAACTTTTGGACACCAACGCGCACGCTGGTGCGCTGTTTCGCAACTGACGCTGTTGCCATTGTGTGAATTCCTAACGTGAGCCCCGCATCAGTGCGGGATCAGTCGATAACTATCGAAGGAGGACAGCTCTAGGAGCTGCTGGAGATTCGGTGAAGCCATTCAAGGAAAAGCTTCAGTTCCGAACTGGATAGCTGGTCTGAATGTGAGGCTTGGAGTGCCGCATTCAGCGCGATAGCCGCAACAACAACCGACGACTTGCCGGAGTCGTCTGCTGCGGCGCCACGGGCTGTTTCCGTGGACACGGCGAAAATCATGGAATCCCGGGTCATGGTGGAAAGCTCGAGATTCCGGTCTTCCAAAGGCTCTGCAATGAGCATGAGCGTGACGCCGACGTTGGCCGCCAGGATGCTCCTGGCTGCCTCGCGCGGGGGTACGTTGATCTGCCCGGCAATGGCTGCCTTGCTCAGCATCTCCTCTAGAAGCGACTCGGCATCAGCCACGATGGCCGGCCTGCTCTCCGGACGGATGTTGCCGAACATCACCAGGTAAAGGTGCGGTTGGGTAAGTCCGAACTGGACGTGGTTGTCCCACATCCGGCGGACATCCTCCAGGGGTTCCCCAGAGGGTGCGAAGTCCCGCTCTCCCGCCACGTACTCCTCGAAGCCGGCTGCAACGACGGCGTCGAACAACCCCTCCTTGTCGCCGAAGTGGTGGTAAAGCGTGGGCGCCGTGACGCCGGCAAGTTTGGTGATTTGGCGCGTAGAGACCGGCGACCCGTCCGAATTCGCCAGCAACTCGGCAGCTGCACGGAGCAGCCGAGTTTTGGGCGGAAGCTGGTCATCGAAACTCATAGCCGCTACCCTAGCACCTATAGCAACGCTATATGAAGTGCATCACAGGAGATTTTTTCGGACCCCGAGGCGCCGCAGCCGGTGGGTCCGATCCGAGAGCAGGAACAGAGGATTTCAGTGCAGAATTTCCAAGGAGTAGGCGTCAGCCCGGGCCGCGTCATTGGCACTATCCGTCAGATGCCCAAACCAGTCAGCGAACCGCCGTCGGGCGAGCAGCTCGCCGCATCGACAACCGCGGAAGACGCCGTCGCGGGCCTTAAAGCGGCGGCCCAATCGGTCCACGACGAACTCAAAGCACGCGCGGACAAAGCCAGCGGAGATGGTAAGGCCGTGCTGGAAGCCACCGCGCTCATGGCCAAGGACACCATGCTCCTGAAGTCGGCCGCCAAGCTCATCAACAACAACGGCAGCTCCGCCGAACGCGCGATCTGGGAAGCCGGCGCCTCCGTGTCCGAAATGCTCCACAACCTGGGCGGATACATGGCCGAGCGCGCCACCGACGTCCTGGACGTCCGCGCGCGGATCGTCGCCGAACTTCGCGGAGTCCCCGCACCGGGGATCCCGGCGTCGGACACTCCGTTCATCCTGGTGGCCGAGGACCTCGCTCCCGCCGACACCGCAACGCTGGACCCCGCCGTCGTGACAGCACTGGTCACCTCGGGCGGCGGACCGCAGTCCCACACGGCGATCATCGCGCGCTCGCTCGGCCTGCCCGCCGTCGTCGCGGCCCGCGGAGTGGACGAAATTCCTGACGGCGCCGAAGTCTTCGTGGACGGCGCGGCCGGCTCACTCTCCCTCGAACCCACCGAAGAGCAACGCGCGGCCGCCATCGCGTGGGTGGAAAATGCCGCCACACTGGCGGTTTTTGACGGAAACGGCACGACGGCGGACGGCCACTTGGTGCCCCTCCTCGCCAACGTCGGCGGAGCCAAGGACGCTGCCGCGGCCGCTGCGCTGGGCGCCCAAGGCGTAGGCCTTTTCCGCACCGAATTCTGCTTCCTGGAACGCGACACAGAACCGACCGTGCTGGAACAGGCTGCCGCGTACAGGGGCGTGTTCGACGCGTTCCCGGGCAAGAAAGTGGTGCTCCGGACCCTCGACGCGGGCGCCGACAAGCCCCTTCCCTTCCTCACCGACGCCACCGAACCCAACCCGGCCCTCGGCGTGCGCGGCTACCGGACCGACTTCACCACGCCCGGTGTTTTGGACCGCCAACTCGAGGCCATCGCCATCGCTGCCGACGAATCAGAAGCCGAGGTGTGGGTCATGGCACCCATGATCTCGACTGCGGCCGAGGCTGCCCACTTCGCGTCGATGTGCGATGCCGCGGGAATCAAGACGCCTGGCGTGATGGTGGAAGTTCCCTCCGCGGCATTGACCTCGGCGTCGGTCCTGCGCCACGTGGGCTTCGCGTCCCTAGGCACCAACGACCTCACGCAGTACGCCATGGCCGCCGACCGGCAACTCGGTCCCCTTGCCGAACTCAACACCCCGTGGCAGCCCGCGGTTCTGCGACTCGTTCAGCTGACCGTCGCGGGCTCAGCGGAAGAGGGCAACGGCAAACCCGTTGGCGTCTGCGGTGAAGCGGCCGCGGACCCGGCCCTCGCCGTCGTGCTCGTTGGCCTGGGCGTGTCCACACTGTCCATGACCGCCCGCTCGCTGGCCGCCGTCGGAACCGTGCTCAAGACGGTGACGTTGGAACAGGCCCAAGAGCTGGCCCGGCTGGCGCTCAGCGCACCCGATGCGCTCGACGCAAAGGCCTGGGTCCGCGCGAAACTGCCGATCCTCGAGGAACTCGGGCTCTGAGCCCCGCTGTACTGCCCTACCTGAACACAAGGAGAAACCATGCCCGAACGCACCGCCACCATCGCCAGCCGCTCCGGACTACACGCCCGCCCGGCTGCGATTTTTGCTGAAGCCGCGGGGGAATCCCCGGTTGAAGTGACCATCGCGATGGCCGATTCGCCTGCTGACGACGCGCTCGACGCCGCCAGCATCCTTTCGCTCATGACGCTCGGCGCCGCGAAGGGCGACGTCGTCGTGCTTCGCGCCGAGGGCGACGGCGCCGACGCTGCCCTGGATTCCCTGGTGACGGTGCTGGAAACGGACCTCGACGCGGAGTAGGTGCCTCCCGTCCGACGCCCGCTCACCTATAGCCGCCTCCCGTCCGACGCTCGCTCACATATAACCGCTTCCCGTCCGACGCTCGCTCACATATAACCGCTTCCCGTCGAACGCTCGCTCACCGTTGATTAGCTGAAAGGAGCGGGAAATGCGCAAGCCGGACGCCGCCGTCGCGTTCTATGCGCTCAGCATCGTGCTGCTTCCGGTCTCATTGCTCGGCTATGTGATTTGGGTCGGGAAGCTTCTGGCCGCGAAGCCTTCCGGGGTTTCGTCAAGCGCGCAGGCTCCGCTCTCCGCGAGGTGGGCGATGCACAATTTCGGCGTGCGCGAAGACCAGGCAGCGAACCGGCTGTTGCCCCTGCTCCCCGGCGTTCCTTGGCTGGGCATGCGGTTGGCGTTCTGGCCGACGCTCTTCGCGCACCGCGTCACCGGTTTCGTCCCGAAGACCTTCCGGTACCCCTTTGAGGGCGAGATACCTCCACAAGCCGAGGCATCAGCCAGGGTCGCGTTCTTCGACGGCGCCGTGGACCGTACACTTCCCGGGACCGACCAGTTGGTCATCCTCGGCGCCGGCTTCGACACACGCCCCTACCGCCTCCCGCGGGACACGTCCGTCAACTCCTTCGAGGTAGATGCCCCAAAGACGCAGGCGGTCAAGCGCGAAATACTGGACAAGGCAGGAATCGACTCACGCAAGGTCGCGTTCGTGCCCGCGGACTTTGAGAAGGATGATTGGCTCGCCAAACTCGTGGACGCGGGGTTCGACCTCGGGCGTCCGGCACTTTTCCTCTGGGAAGGCGTCACGATGTACCTCGACCGGGAAGCGATCGAGGACACGCTGCGCAAGATCGCGAGTTGCGCGAACGGCAGTTTGCTCGCATTCGACTACTTCACAACCGAGACCCTTGAGTCGAGCATGCCCTACTGGCGGTTCGGGAGGGCGGCGGCCAAGGCAGCGGGTGAACCGTTGATGTTCGGCGTGGACAGGACACCGCCGTCGCGGGAGCGTCTGGCCGAACTTCTCCGATCCGGAGGGCTGACGCTCCTCGAACAGCGTGGGCTTGGTCGTGAGACCAAGAAGAAGCGCGCGTGGGGTGGCTTCGCGATAGCAGTGGTGGGGTGCATTGGGCCCTAGCGTCCGCATTGATCTGAGCGAGCCCTGCGTCGATATGGCTCATATCTGAGCGAGCGTCCGGGATTTTGGCCACATATCCGAGCGAGCGTATGACGGGGGATGCCCTTAGGCGAAGGCGGAGATACCCGTGATCGAACGTCCGATGATCAACGCTTGGACAGTCTCTGTGCCTTCATAGGTATGGATGCCTTCTATGTCGGCGAAGTGCCGGGCCACGCGGTTGGCCAACAAGATCCCGTTGCCACCGAGCAGGTCGCGGGCGTTCGAGGCGATGCTGCGGGCAGTGCGGGTGCACGTGAACTTCGCGAGCGCCGCCTGCGCGGAAGTCAGCACGCCCTCTTCGTCCAGCTTGGTCATCTGCATGACCATGAGCTGCATGATCGCGAGCTCGGAATGCATGCGGGCAAGACGCTCCTGCACAATCTGCGAGGCGGCCAGCGGGCGGCCGAACTGCCGGCGTTGGGCGGCGTACTGCACAGCGGTTTCGTAGCAGGCAGTGGCATGCCCGACGGCGGACCAGGCAACTCCCAGCCTGGTCGCCAAGAGCACCCCGGCCGTGTCCTTGAAACTCCGGGCACCGGGGAGCACGTTTTCCGCCGGAACGAAGACATTCTCAAGGCGGATGTGTGCCTGCCAGATGGCCCGAGTGAGAGCTTGCCTTCGATGGTCGTGGCCGAGTATCCGGGCGAATCCTGCGGGACAAGGTATCCGTGAACTTGCCCGTCGTCGCCACGAGCCCAGACGACGGTCAGGCCGCCGATCGAGCCGTTGCCGATCCATTTCTTTTCGCCGTTGAGCACATAACCGCCCTCGACGGCCGTCGCAGTCGTCTCGAGTCCCACCGAGTCGGAGCCGTGCGCCGGCTCGGTCAAGGCGAAGGCGCCGTATTCCTCGGCCCGGGCAAGCGCTGGAAGCCAACGGGCCTGCTGCTCGGGGGAACCGCATTCGGCCACGGACCGCAGAGCCAAACCGCCCTGGACCGCAACAATCGTGCCGATGGAGCCGTCCCCGCGGCTCAGTTCCATCGTGACCAGTCCGGCGGCGGTTTTACTCATGGCCGGGAACCCGTCGATGTTGATTCCGTCGCGCAGCAGATCAAGTTCACCCAAGCGCTTCACCAAGTCCAGCGGATACTCAGCGCGCTCCCAATATCCTGCAATGACCGGGAGCACTTCGTCCTGGACAAAGGTCCGCGCCCGGTCCCAGTACACGCGGTCTTCGCCGCTGATGTCCTTGAAAACGGAGGCCGGGTCCGGGTCCAGGGATTCGTTCAGAACGTACTCGGGCTCCATGGTGCCGGCCGGGAAAACAGTGCCCGCCGGGAAAACTGCATCCAGTTCTTCGCAAGTGCTGTCGGACGTCGTCGTCATGGGGAATCCTCGCTCTGGGGTTGCGATCTACGACTCCCAGCATGCGCTGACACTCAGTTTCATGTCAAGGAACTCAATGTCAGTAAAGAATTCTGCGGGATCAAGAGCTAAGCCAGGGCGTCCCGGACCGCTTGAAGGATCTGTTCGGTACCCGCTGCCGGATCCAGGACAGCAACCACGACGGCGGGACGACCGCTTTCCGCGGACGGCCCACCGGCCGCCTCGCTACCCGCTGGCCCGGCTGAAACACGGGCAAAGGTATCGGCCAAGGCGCCCAATTCACGCTCAAGCCGGGCGGCCAACTCATGGGCTTCAGCTTCCCGCGCCTCGCGCTCGACACGCTCGACCCACTCAATACCCTCGACGCGTTCGCCGGCAGCAACAGCCCGCAGCCATTGGCGCAGGACGCTGTTGTGCACGGCGACTATCGATGCGGCGAAGGCCACGGCCGTCACCTCCCGGCCCTCACCCTCGGGCAGCGCAGAAAGGAGATGATTCCTAAATGCCCGCTGATAACGATGTGTCATGACCAGTTCACGATCACGAAGGGCCGGCACTTGATGCAGAAGTTCGTAGCGGGCAACGGAAGTCTTCCGATTGCCCGCGTGGTGGCCGAAGACCAAGAGCGCCGCGTCCACGACGGCACGTAACGGATCCGCCGTCGTCCCCGCAAGGAACTCCTGGACCCGCGCCAGAATACGATCGTGGTCGGCGAAAACGATGTCCTCTTTTGAACCGAACTTGCGGAAAAACGTGCTTCGGCTGATCCCGGCGGCATCGGCGAGGTCGTCCACGGAGGTCGCGTCGTAACCTTGCCGGACCAGTAGCTCGATTGCCGCGGCCACGGCAGGGCCTGGATCCGGGTTGGCGGGGTAGTTGACCATAGGCGTGAATCTAACACGGCGGCGTAAGCGCGCAGCCTCGAGCGCGGCTAGGCTTCTGCCATGGCATTGATAGCTCCCCGCGTGACGCCTGGCTTGGCCGCGGACGACGCCCGGAACCTGGCGCGCTCACTCCAGGACAGCAACGACATCACCGTCTTCGTGGACGGCACGGTCCACCGGCTGCCGGATGAGGCGAGGGACGCCGTCGTCGACCTCCTCGGCAGGCTGGGCCGAGGCGAAGCGGTGACCGTGAGCAGCGTGGAGGAAATGCTCACGACGTCGAGGGCGGCCGAGCTCGCGGGAATCTCGCACACCTACCTGCGAAACATGACCGACCGTGGCGAAATCCCGGTGGAATACCGAGGCACGCACCGCCGCATCAGGCTTGCGGACATCATGGCGTGGCTGGAAAACCAGAAGAAGACGGTCGCGAGCAACGAGGAATCCACCAGCGAGTAGCGGAAAGCTAGGCGAGGGCCGCCTTGAGCGCCGCGTGGACCCAATCCCGGTAGCGCTCCAGCCCCCAGGCGAAATCCAGCACGAGTGATCGGTAGGTGTCCGGATGACCCACCGACCAGATCACTGCAGCGGCTTGCTCGTCGCTCAGGCCGGAGGTCAGTGCCCCGCGCCGTCTGAGCGCAGCCGCGGCTTCCGCATAGTTCCGCAGCCGGGTTTCGGCCCGGTCCCGCTCCACTTTTGCCGCTTCGGCGTCGACGGCGGAGGCCTGCCTCATGACGCTGAACAGTTGGCTGCTGCGCGGATGCACCTCGGCGAACCAGTCGGCCAACAACGCCAGGACCGCGCCGGCGTCAGCGGCTGCGGCAGTCCGCTCGCGCATTGTCTCCGGGACGGTGCGCGGAGCATCCGGACCCGCGGCCGTCGCGTCGACCACGGCCGAGAGCAGCGCAGCCTTGTTGCCCACGGAGTTGTAGATGGTCTGCACAGCCACACCTGCTTGCTCGGCAACGGCCCCGATGGTGGTGGCCACGTATCCCCTGCTCAGAAACAGCTGCCGGGCGGCCTCGACAACGGCAGCCTTGGTTGCGGCAGCTTGAGCTACCCGCCTGTCATTGTGCCGGATTTCCACGAAAAAAGAATAGCATTCCAGTGACTGGAATGCTATTCTAATGACCTCGAACACCTCAGGAGGCTTCGCGATGGACAGCAATGAGCCAGTGGACACCGTAGTTGTGGGCGCCGGGCAGGCAGGGCTCGCCACCGGATTCCATCTGGAGAAACACCGGCAAGACTTCCTCATCCTGGACTCGCAGGACCGCGTCGGCGACGTGTGGCGGAACCGATGGGATTCCTTGCGGCTCTTCACCCCGGCGCAGCACGATTCCCTTCCCGGCATGCCATTTCCCGCCGCCCGAGGGAGCTTCCCCCGAAAAGACGCCATGGCCGAATACCTCGAGGAGTACGCCAGGAACTGGGAAATCCCGGTACGCCATGGCGTACAGGTCGTAGGCATCGAGCGGGAGGACGGCCGGTTCCGGGTGCAGTCGGGCTCCGGGTCGATCCTGGCCAAGAACGTTGTTGTTGCCACGGGCCCGAATACACAACCAAGGATCCCGGCATTCGCGAAGGACCTTGATCCCGGAATCCACCAACTGCACGGAGCGGAATACGCCAACCCGGATTCCGTTCCGCCCGGGGATGTCCTGGTGGTCGGCTCAGGCACCTCCGGCGTCGAAATCGCCCTGGAGCTCGCACCCACCCACCGCACTTACATCGCCGGAACCCCTCCGTTCCACGTTCCGGGCCCGGTGACGCGATACGCCGGCGGACTTTGGTGGCTTTTCATCCACAAGGTGCTGAACAGATCCACCCCTATCGGCCGCAAAGTCGCTGTCGGGTTCACCAAGCGCGGCGCGCCGCTGATCCGGACCTCAACTCGGGAGCTCGACGAGGCGGGAGTCACCCGCGTGCCACGCCTGGCGGGGACACGCGATGGCCAACCACTGACTGACGAAGGCCACGCGATCCCGGTGTCCACGGTGATTTGGGCTACCGGTTACCGACCGGACTTCGGCTGGATCCCAGGACTTCCCGCGGATGCTGACGGCTGGCCGCTCACCTGTCGGGGCGCCGTGGAACAACTCCCGGGACTGTTCTTCGTGGGTATGCCCTTCCAATACGGGTTGACCTCTGGCCTCGTTGGCGGAGTCGGCCGCGACGCCGAACACGTCGCCGGACTCATCGCCGGGCAAACCGGGCAAAAACGGGTCACCGCGCCCGTTATTCAAATGTGACTTTGCATGCCGGCTGTTGTAACGTCGAGGGGCGACCCAGTCCCCAACCGGGCCGCTTCCGGGTTGACGCCGAGCTCTGCCGCAACACGGAATCCGCCAGACCCGCGGCAGAGACGGGGGACCCAGAGTCTCCGGGCCCACTTCAGGCCCTTGGGGTGAAGCCGCCATGCGCGGCCGGACGGCCTCGTCCGAACCCGACAGCTAACCTCGAAGGCGTTGAGAGGCAATCACCATGTCCCCAACCATGGATCAGCCTCGCCGTGCCCAAGCGGCGGGCGAGAGCACCAAAGCAACCGGACGCCGTCGGGCCAAAGACAGCGAACCGTTCATCGCTGCGCCGGCTTCCGAACCTTTGAGTTCGACGGCGGCACCCACCCCTGCGGCAACCCCGACGACGGCGGCACCCGCCCCTGCGGCAACCCCGACGACGGCGGTGCCCACCACGCGGGCGGCCGCCCGCGCGGCCGAACGGAAGCGGGCTTCCCAAGCCAGCGAAACCGCGGCCATTCCGACAGTGTCCTCCCCAACGGTAGCCTCCGCGCCGTCAGAACCCGCCACCGCAGCCATTCCAACTGTGTCTGCTGCGACCCTGGCTCGCGCGACAGCTGAGTCGACAAAAGCCGAGAACGCTGCTGCAACGGAAATTCCGGCGGCACCCCGTCCCGGCGTCGGTCCGGCGTCGCTCGCCGGTTCGTCCTTCAGCCGTGAACCACACGCCGTCCTCAAAAAGGCCGCCGCCGTCCGGACCATGAGCAACCGAATGGCAGTGGTGACAGGTGCGTTAGGCATCTTGTTGGCCGCCGGTTCCTTGGGCCAGGCCCTCGAGTTGCCCTTCTTCGGCCAGGAGTCCCGTGCCCAGGACGCTGCCAGCGCTAACAGCCAAGGCTCCACCCAATCCGGCGCTCCGTCCACGACGGCAAGCACGTCCCCCAGCGCTGCGGCATCACCTTCAGCAGCTACACCAAGCGCCAAGTCCGGCCAGACCGCCGCGGACCCGGCGCAACATTCGCCGCAAGGACCCGCCGCCGTCGAACCGTCGAGTGTCCCGGCGCCGTCGATCTCCGTCCAGGTTCCTGGCGCAATCCCGTCGGCCCTGCCCCCAAGCCTCGGCCCGGTGCCTGTTCCTTCCAGTCCGGTTCCGGCCCAGCCCGCGCCGTCTCCCAGCCCGGTTCCAACAGGGCCAACGACCCCCACGCCGACACCGGATCCGACGGATCCAGCGTCTCCAACGCCTGGGCCCACAGGTTCTTGGAAGCCACGGACCCCGGCCAGCCCCACGCCTACGCCACCGCCTACCCAACCGGGCGTTGATCTTGGGTCGATTCTGGACGCAGCAACCAAGGCACTGCAGTGAGGATGGGAGGGCATTGAACATTTGCCGTCGAGTGGCACGGACGGTGCTGCCGGCACACCCGGACACAGATGATTCAGTACCGCCCGGACCGCTGGCGCTGCAGCCTTCAGTTGAGGCAGTTCAACAAGTAGGCCAACGCGGCTTCCGCTACCAGCGCTTCAAATCCGCGGTCGGCCCGCCCAGCGACGCGCTTTGAGCGTTGCGTGGAGTTCGAGGCGGATAGCGCCATTCAACGGATCAGCACCGATAAGCTGGCGGACCCTGGCCAGCCGGTTGTAGATGCTGCTCCGGTGCAAGTGCAGCTTCGTGGCCACGTCCTGGACCGAACCGTCGCTGTCGTAAAGCAGTTCGAGCACGGGCAGCAGCTCGCCGTTGCGGTCGGCGTCCTCGATCTCCTGGAAATGTGCCGAGCCCGAATCGTCCCAACCGCCGGGCGCTTGTAGCCGTTCGAACAACTGATAGATCCCGGCCGAGCGGCTGTCCACGAGCTCGCCGAGTGGAGGATCGACGGCGGCAGCCTGGGCCGCGAGCTTCGATTGCCGGTACGCCCGGCCCAGTTGGCGGATGACTGAAAACGGCTCACTGATGCCCAGAATGACGCGGTCCACCTTCCGGCCGGCGCGCTTGGCGAGTTCCAGCTGATAGTGGACCATGACCTGGGCATGTTCTGCCCGTCCGCCGGTTTCGCGGAACAACAGGACCGAGTGCGTCTCGGTGCCGGCGCTGAAAAGCACGGAATCGACCCCGATAGTGGCCTGCAGCGCGGCGGAACGGTGCGTCAGGGTCGCCGCGATCGGATCCGAGACTCCGCCACTGTCTTCCGCGTCGAGCACGGTAACCAGCTGCCACGGTCCCCGGCCTTGGACCTCCTTCCATCCCGCCACGGCCGCCACCGCATTGGATTCGCCCTGGCATGCAGCGAGGAATTCCTGTTCACGGCGGCGCCGGAACTCCGATTCGGCCGTATTGGAATCGAGCAGCAACCCCGCGAGGAGGTCCAACTCGTCCCGGACGCCCGGCAGCTCGGCGAGTATCGCCGTCGCGGTCTGCTCGTCAAGGTCCTGTTGGACCCAGAGGTACCCGACGCGGAATCCGCGCACCAGCAGCGGGACGCAGACGCGTCCTACCATCCCGAGTTCCTCATTGGCAGGCACGACGACGGGACGCACCGCGGTAGCGATGCCGTGCGAGAGCTGCCACGCACTGACGTCCACCGGGACACGCTTGCTCAGGAGGAAATTCACGCGCACACGGTCGGCGTGGGACTGGTTGGAACTGTAGGCGAGCAGCACGCCGTCGAGGTCTTCCAGGGAGAGGCCGCGGCCCAATTTGAGTGCGACGTCCTCGACGATCTTCTCCACGTCCTGCTGCATGGAGAAAACACTACTTTGCCCGACGAACATCAGGCGACACCTGACGCTCTCAATATCGACAAATGTCGAGTCGCGGGCCGCAAAAACCCCGGAATTCCGGGGAAGTCAGCGACAGGGGTGATCGCCTTTCCTGTCGCCTGGCTCACAGCGGATTTATTCTGGAATCACAGTCCCCCGCAGAGAAAAAGGCCGTTGAAGCCTTTCGAACATGGAGCCCAAAATGATCATCGGTGTCCCCAAAGAGATCAAGAACAACGAATTCCGCGTTGCCATCACGGCCGCGGGCGTTAACGAGTTCCGCACCCACGGCCACAGCGTGTTGGTGGAACGCGGCGCAGGCCTGGGCTCCGGTATCACGGACGAGGAATACGCGGTTGCCGGCGCGGAGATCGTGGTTGAAGCCGACGACGTCTGGGCACGCGCTGACATGGTCATGAAGGTCAAGGAACCCATCAGTGCCGAGTACCACCGCTTCCGCAAGGGCCTGATCCTCTTCACTTACCTGCATCTGGCCGCCGAGCCCGAGCTGACTCAGGAACTCATCAACTCCGGCGTCACGGCCATCGCCTACGAGACCGTCCAGGACGGCCGCGCCCTGCCCCTCCTGGCACCGATGTCCGAGGTCGCAGGCCGCCTGTCGGTTGTCGTCGGCGCTTCCTCCCTCATGGCTCCGGCCGGGGGCAAGGGCGTGCTGCTGGGCGGCGTCCCCGGTGTCCGTCCGGCCAAGGTTGTTGTCCTCGGCGCCGGTGTTGCCGGTACCAATGCCGCCGCCATGGCCCTGGGCCAGGGCGCCGACGTCACCATCATGGACATCAACATCAACCGCCTCCGCGAACTGGATGCCCTCTACCAGGGCCGCCTGAAGACCGTCGCGTCCAACGCGTACGAGATCGAGAAGTCCGTGGTCGACGCCGACCTCGTCATCGGTTCCGTGCTGATCCCGGGCGCCAAGGCCCCCAAGCTCGTCACCAACGAGCTCGTCTCCCGCATGAAGCCCGGCTCCGTGCTGGTGGACATTGCAGTGGACCAGGGCGGCTGCTTCGAGGACACGCACCCCACCACGCACCAGGAACCCACCTACAAGGTCCACAACACGATCTTCTACTGCGTCGCCAACATGCCGGGCGCCGTTCCGAACACGTCCACCTACGCTCTGACCAACGTCACCCTGCGTTACGCGGTGTCACTGGCCAACCTGGGCGTCAGGGCCGCATTCGACCGCGACCCCGCCCTGGCAGCCGGCCTCAACATCGCGGCAGGCCAGGTCACCCACCGCTCGGTCTCCGAGGCGCACAACCTGCCCCTCGTCGCGGACTGGCACAACCTGGTTTCGGCGTAGTTTCTCTCCGCCTCTAACGAGCGCGGTTTAACGATCCGACGGCGGGGTGCGGCTTCCATGGGAAGCGGCACCCCGCCGTTGTGGTTTTGGTGGAGGCGGCAAGGGGTGCAGGTCACTATCGATCGCCTGGCCTATGTGGTTCTTCAAATTCTTTCTAATTTCTTTCGATTGGACGGGTCTTTTTGGCCTAATAATGTCGTAGGTCCCTGAAATGCTTGGTTTATGGCCGGCATTCGGAGAACACAGCTGATCAGAGCGGGCGCGCCGTCGGGCGGTTCGGCTCCGAAGGCTGTCCCTGCCGTCCGTGTGCAGGACCTGATCAATGCTGTGGGATCGCTTCACCCAAGCCTCACGAACAGTATGGAACCGGCCGAGTTGATCAACCAGTTGCGTGCCCTGGAGGACTTGAAGTCCGCGGCCGCGGCTGCGCAGGCGAGGATCACGGTCGCGTTCGATACCGCCCAGCGCAGCGCCGACGCGGCAGCGGGTGTACCGGCCGAGGAGCAGGGTCGCGGCGTCGGAGCACAAATCGCCCTTGCCCGGCGGGAGTCACCGGTCCGCGGATCCCGGCTCTCCGGCTTCGCGAAAGCCCTCGTCACCGAAATGCCGCACACCCTCGCCGCCCTCGAGACCGGGCAGCTGAACGAATGGCGGGCGACGCTGCTGGTGAAGGAAACAGCCTGCCTGTCCGCCGAGGACCGCTGCGCCGTGGACGAGGAACTCGCGGCCGACACGGGAGTCTTCGACGGTGCCGGGGACAAGGCCATCATCGCGGCGGCCAGGACCGCGGCCTACCGGCGGGACCCCCGCTCCGCCACGCAACGCGCCAGCCACGCCGCCACCGAACGGCACGTGAGCCTGCGCCCGGCACCGGACACCATGACCTACCTGACCGCCCTGCTCCCCGTCGCGCAGGGCGTGGCCGTGCATGCGGCCCTGACCCGGCACGCCGACACCCTCCGCAACGCAGGGGAGACCCGGTCCCGGGGCCAGATCATGGCCGACACCCTCGTCGAACGCACCACCGGAACCCCCGCAGGCATCAGCGGCGTCGAGGTCCAGCTCCTCATGACCGACCGCACCCTCTTCCAGGGCGATGCCGAACCGGCACGCCTGCCCGGCTACAGCATCGTCCCCGCCGGCTGGGCCAGGACACTGCTCACCGGGAACCACGGGAGCAACAATGAATCCGGCCAACCCGGCCAAGACCAGGACCTGAAGGTCTGGCTCCGGCGGCTCTTCACCGCCCCCGGAACCGGGGACCTTGTCGCCACCGATTCCCGGGCCCGGCTTTTCCCTGCAGGCATGCGGCGCTTCATCCAGGCCCGTGACGACACGTGCCGGACCCCGTATTGCGACGCGCCCATCAGGCATTTCGACCACATCGTCCCCTGGCACGACGGCGGCACAACGAGCCTGACGAACGGAGCGGGCCTGTGCGAAGCCTGCAACCACACCAAAGAACTCACCGGCTGGACAACAC